>DJXC01000183.1:12567-18119 GCA_002449575.1 Ruminococcus sp. UBA7014 | reverse complement strand
TTCTTGCTAATCTTTGATAAAAACAGAAAAGTCAGACTCTGCCTGTACAGAGCCTGACTTATTTTTCATCCATAAATCAGCTTTTTCTTCATCATAATCAAATCATAGATATTAATCCGTCCGTCTTTACACAGGTCAGCCGCCTTCCAGTCGGCAAGATGCACATCATCAGCACCGAGCAGCCATTTCTGGAGAAGTACGGCATCTGCTACATTGAATGCACCGTCTCCGCTGACATCTCCCTCGACAGAAGAATTTTCTCCAAGAACTTCAAAAGAATAGCCGTACTTTTCCGCATAAGCCTGTGCGGTAGAATTTTCATAACCCCGGATAATGCCTTCAAAACCGTCCCAGTTTGTAGAAAATGCAGAATCACTGTCGACAATTTTACAATCAGGATTCAGAATGCTGACAGAAGTCAGATTTTCGCAGTTCCAGAACGCTCTGTCCTGAATTTCTGTAACCGTTTCCGGAATCTCAACGCTTGTCAGATTCTCGCTGAACTGGAATGCACCCGTATTGATAACCCGGACGCTATCAGGAATTACGACATGATTTTCTGCTTCTGTGCCGTCAATCAGAATCTGATTCACAACTACCAGCGGATTTTCAGCTTTTCGGTTTGCAAGCCACACTGTACTGCTGAACGCATTGGATTTGATTGTCTGAACGCTTTCCGGAATCACGATTTCTTCCAGGCTCGGACAGTCTAAAGCCCCGAAATTAAGCGTTGTAACACCGTCCGGAATAATTACTTTCTTAATATTCTTTTCCTGCTGTCCGAATACCCATGGCGCAATGGAAGTCACGCCTTCCGGAATTGTAATTTCTTCGCCTTCTGCTGTGGAAGCATCAAGCAGAACATGATTTACAATCACAAACGGATTCTTCGCCTGCTGTGCCGCAAGCCATGGCGTATCTGTAAAAGCCGGTTCTCCGAACTCTGTCACGCCTTCCGGAATGCTGATTTCCGATAAGGAAGTACAGCCTGAAAATACAAGATTTCCGATTGTTGTCAGGCTTTCCGGCAGAATGACAGATTCCAGAGATGTACACATTGCAAAAGCAGATTCATAAATGCTTGTCAGTCCTTCAGGAAAATGTACAGTTTTCAGATTGCTGCAATTCAGAAAAGTCTGAAATCCAAAAGATTCCACTGTGTCCGGAATGGTGACTTCGGTCAGTGCATCACAGTGATAAAAAGCCATCTGCGAAAAATATTTTACAGGAATCCCGTCGATTTCGGAAGGAATTACAAGTTCTGACGGCATATCTTCCGTATAGCTGATAATAGTAATTTCTGTTCCGTCCTCGGAAACCTGATAAACCAATCCGTTATAAACTTTTTCTTCCGGTTCTTCTGCCATAACGCTCAGTTCCGGACAGAGACACAGTACTGCACAGGCACACAAGCTGCTCAGAATTTTGGTAAATTTCATAAAAATGCCTCCTTGTTTTTGTCAGGATATTAAAATCTTATCTTATTATATCATAAACTCTAACTAAAATCATGTATTTTTTGTAAAAAATTTATATATTTTATGCAGAATGTTTCAACTGAAAACAGGGCTTGCATTTTTTCTGAAAATATGCTATACTGAAAACAGACACTCTCGAAAGGGGATTTTGATTTTTATGAAACTGGTATTTGCAATCGTCAACAGCGATGACAGTCAGGCAGTCGGAAAAGCCCTCCTGAAAGCTGGATTCTATGCAACAAAACTGGCATCTACAGGCGGATTTTTGAGTACAGGAAATACCACTTTTCTAACTTGCGTGGAAGAAGCCCGCCTTGATGAATTAATCGAAGTTATCCGGAAAAAAAGCCGTAAGCGAACAAAAACCGTTCCCAACGGTATGCCTGTCAACTCCGGAATTGAACTCCCGGTACAGGTCGAAGTGGGCGGTGCAACGATATTTGTTACAAATGTTGAAAGATTTGAAAAATTATGAGTATGCGGAAAATTTATGGCAATGATGCAAATCTGACACTGATGCAGAATATGCGGAAAAATCAGCATATTCCTCACGCATGTTTATTTTATGGCGAAAAAGGTTCTGGACGGAAAACCCTTGCAGAATATTTTGCCATGACAGTATTATGCACCGGAGAAAATGTACCCTGCGGAACATGCAAAAACTGTCAGAAAATTCTGCACGGAGTACACCCGGACTTGATTCCGGTAGCACATTCCGGAAAAAAACAAGGCTTTTCTGTCGATACTGTCAGAGAAATCTGTCGTGATGCCATTGTTGCCCCAAATGACAGCGACAAGAAAATATATTTGTTTGCGGATTGTGATAATATCGGCATACCAGCGCAGAATACATTACTGAAACTGACTGAAGAACCTCCGGAACATGTGCTATTATTGTTCACGGCTACAGAAAAAAGTGCATTTCTGGAAACAATGCTTTCCCGTATGATGCAGATAGCTGTCAGACCATGCACGCCGGATGAATGCCGGGAAGCTCTGACACAACAGCATAATATTTCGCCTTCTGATGCTGACAGAGCAGTCCGTGCAACAAGTGGCGAAAATATCGGACTTGCTATAGAATGGCTGGAAAATCCTGCGATGCAGGAATTGACCCGTCAGGCAGCAGAACTCACCGGAGCTGTTGCAGAACGAAAACAATATGAAATTTTAAGAATACTGTCCGGATATGAAAAAGACCGGACACAGGCAGAAACGTTTCTCCGGTTGCTGATGAAACAGTTCCGGGATGCATGTATGATAAAATATGGAAGTGACTTCCTGACCGGATGTAATTTCCGTTCAGCAGAAGAATTATCTGAAGTAATAACAATTTCCAGAGCTGAGCGGCTGTGCCATGCAGTACAGTCAGCCTATGAAGCATTGCAGGCAAGTGTAAGCCTGAAACTCGTGCTTGCCTCACTGGGTGGAAATCTGCTTCTGTAATAAATAAGAAAGGATTGTGATTTATGACTGAAATCGTAGGAATCCGTTTTCAGAATTCCGGAAAAGTCTATTATTTTTCGCCAGCCGGAATGCGCTTTCAGATGGGCGACAAAGTCATTGTGGAAACTGCGAAAGGTCTGGAATGTGGTATTGTATCCATACCTAACCGGAATATTCAGGATGAAAATATAGCCTCTCCGCTGCGTTCTGTTATCCGCCTGATGAATGTAGAAGATTATCGGACTTTAGAACAAAATAAACAAAAAGAGAAAAAGGCGTTCACTGTCTGCGAACAGAAAATCGCTGCACATAAGCTCAAAATGAAGCTGGTAGATGTCAGTTGTGCATTCGATAACAGCAAATTATTATTCTATTTTACGTCCGATAACCGTGTCGATTTCCGGGAACTGGTCAAAGATTTGGCTTCTGTATTCCGTATGCGGATTGAACTCCGGCAGATAGGTGTGAGAGACGAAGCGAAAATGTTCGGCGGACTTGGTGTCTGTGGACGGGAATTCTGCTGTCGGGGCTATCTGGGAGATTTTCAGCCGGTATCTATCAAAATGGCAAAAGAACAGGGACTCTCTCTGAATCCGACAAAAATCTCCGGTACTTGTGGCAGACTAATGTGCTGCTTAAAGCATGAACAAGCTGCTTATGAGGATTTACAGAAAATTACGCCCCGGATAGGTTCTTATGTAAAGACTTCTCACGGAAAAGGACGTGTCGAAGATGCTAACTTAATTACCGGAAAATTGCGGATTCGCCCGGATAATCCGGATGATGTGCCGTATACTGTTGACCGTTCCGAAGTAGAAATTCTGAAAGCCGGAAAACCTCGTGTCACCAAAGAAGAAAAAGAACTCAAAAATCTGGAAGGCTGATTGCTTTTTGTGGATTATGTAGAATATTAGCTTATCAATTTAGTGAAAAATACAAAAACTTCCTGAAAAACTTGACAAAATCCGTAAGATATGCTATAATAAGACTATCATAAATCCTACATCCTTATTATTTTTGGGCAGGTCTGAGAGAAGACCTGCTTTTTTTGCATAAAAAACCGGAATGCAGATACATTCCGGTTTTTTTGAAATCAGGAAAGATGCAGGACTAATTTGTCGATAGCTGTCCAGTCATCGGGAGAAACTGTATTATTCTGAATAGTGCAGGTATAAACAACCGGTTCGAGATAATCAATCTGTTCGGCTTCGTTCATGAGAATTTCCAGAACACGGAAAGCATATTCTTCCTCCAGTAAATCTGCATCTTCTCTGGTGGGTGCAATTTTATATTTATGCAGAAATTCTGAATAATAATATTTTCTGACACTGTCCTGTGCCTTATTCCAGAAGTCAACCGGAGAAATCACAAGCACAACAGTATAATTATCATTTTCGTGCAGAACATCCCGGACGGTATATTTTGTTTTTTTAAGAATACTTTCGGCAAGTGCAGAGAAACCTTTTTTTGTTTCCTCGGAAATTTTATCAGATTTAATGCCGTAAGTATCGCAAAGTCTCTGTGCGAGACTATTTTTTTCTGCTGTAAAGAAAACTTCGGAATTAAGGTGGGAAGCGTTTGTCAGCCGCTGATACTCTTCTTTTTCGTCATGATAAGTGCAGTCAAGCATAGCAGTGACATAATTCCGGTAATTTTCGCCGGCAAAGCCACATCCGGAAAGAAGCAGGCAAAAAATGACAAAGAATGGAACTAATTTTTTCATGCAACCGCCTCGGTTTCAGTATCTGTAAATTCGGTGACTTCTGTGTTTTCTTCTGCTGAATCTGGTGCTGTTTCTGTAGAATCAGCAGTTTCGGCAGATTCCGGCACAGAAGGATTCAGAGGTATGGTATTTCCTTCAGTGTCATAAAAAGTAATATTATCCAGATACAAGTCAGAAAGATTTTGCATTCCCCATCTCATAATGGAAAAGTTGACATCTTCGACAGAACTGTCCCATTTTTTGCCGGATTCTGCTAACAGAAATTTGAATTCGACATGGCAGGCATCAGAACGTTCCAAATCATATTCATTGATGCCAGAAGCGGAAAAATCTGCAAAGCTGTACCAGTTGCCGTCAGCACACATAGTACCGCCGCCACCGCCAAGCCAGCCGGGAACTTGACGATATTCACCATCATCACTCAGGAATAAATCAGATTTTGCCTGAACATATAAATCAAAGCTGATTTTGGCAACACTTTCAAGCTGGTCTTCTCTGAGAAGCTGTCCGGCAGAAACACGGATTTTCTGTACAGCCGTCTCCAGATTTTCGGCAGTGGTAGAATCATCTGTAAATTTCAGCATAGCATTTCCGTCAATCGTTTCAACAGAAAGTGAACCGTCCACAGCCGTTTCATCATCCTGAACAACAGCAATAAAGCTGAAATTCCCGTCATCAAAAGTAACAGCATTGGGGTCAGCCTCCGGAAAAGGTGCATTGGTAGGAAGTGGAAGAGTTTCTTCAGTTGCTGTCTGTGTCATTTCCACAGGAGCAGTCTCCGGAACAGTAGATTCCGGGATTTCAGAAGATGTATTTTTCTGACTGCATCCAACAAGGAACACAGCAGAGAGCAAGCACAGCAGATAACATTTTTTCAAAATAAAATCGCCTCATTTCGCAAAAAA
>DJXC01000183.1:0-12435 GCA_002449575.1 Ruminococcus sp. UBA7014 | reverse complement strand
AATCAGTCTTTCTTCTTGGAAACGACAGCAGCAGCACCGGCAGCAGTCAGAACTGTAGCAATGACAGCAATACCAGTTGTATCGCCTGTAGGTGTGTTGGAAACGCTGTCAGAAGAAGAGGCAGGAGCAGCGGCTGTTGTTGCAGCAGAGTTAGATTTTGCAGTTGTTGTTGTAGAAGATTTTGCAGTTGTCGTTGTAGTAGCAGCGGCTGTGGTGGTGGTAGAGGCAGCCGTTGTTGTTTCGCCCGCAGCAGTTTCTGTTGCAGCAGCAGTTTCACTTTCTGTATTAGATTCTTTGGATTCTTCGGAAGATTCTTCTTCAGGAGCATCACCGGTCTTGATGGAAGTAATTGTCAAATTCAGACCGGAATCTGTAATTTCTCTTTCAGAATCTTTCTTAGCCTTTTCTTCTTCAGAACCAAATGCCAGATAATTGATATTTGTCTGGAGGTACAGGCAAAGAACAGTATCAGAAGCGGAGTCCAGATTCCAAGTAACAGAGTAGTCGCCGTCACCGGTAATATTTACATACTGGTCACCAATTTCGCCGTTTTCGTTGTTATGACGGGTATTGCCGCCGACAGAACCGCCTAAGAATGCCACAAAGTTAGTACCATCGCAGTCATATTTTTTATTTGCTTCTGCATTGGAAGTTGCATCTCCAAGACCGCTGATAGTGAAATTAACAGTAATATATTCATTTACAACATTACTTTCTTCAATATCAGTAACATCATTTCCCCATGTATTACGAATATTTCTGCGGAGGGAAACACCATCATCACCGCAGGCAATATCAGAAGACGGATTATAATTAATAGTCACTTCTGCATTTGCAGCAAGG
This sequence comes from Ruminococcus sp. UBA7014, assembly GCA_002449575.1. GTDB lineage: Bacteria > Bacillota > Clostridia > Oscillospirales > Ruminococcaceae > UBA3855. The sequence continues at coordinate 11,592 of DJXC01000183.1, read as the reverse complement.
GAAGCAAAAGAAACAGCACACAGAGAAAAAGCAGCTGCAACAGCAGTCAGATGTTTCAGATTCATGATAATAAAACTCCTTTATGATAATAGTAAAAATAATACAGGCTTGTCAGAGGTATCAAACGGAAACCCGCACAAAACCTCATTGTCATTATAGCATATTTCTGACGAAAAGTCTATTGAAAATATCTACAAATTTTATAAATCTTTTTTGTCCAGATATTATATATTTCACGAATTTTTGACCACAGCAATTGTATGAAGACTATAAAATTCCATAAAATCCAGCCATTTCCGGGTAATTTTTTCACCGCTGACAGCAATCGGAACAGCCGGCGGACAGGGAACTTGTACCGGCGCACAGATGCGGTTTTCGGCATTCCGGAGAGGAATGCTTTCATAAGGAGACAGGGCAGCCGTCCGAAGCGGAAGTACCTGTTCCATCGACGCAGGAAGTGCAGGCGGTACTTCTGCCGGAACAGAGGTACAGAAGTCAAGAGCTGCTTCCAGAATGCTGAAATCCTGTTCCGACATGACCGGAGATAATAATAAAACAATACAGGTTTTGTCAGCATATTCACATTCGACCGGATAAGGACAGTTTCGGAGCTGTTCGGCAAATATTTCGCCGTTTGTGGAAATTGTCAGATGCAGTGGGTCAGAGCCGAGAAACAAATATTTTCCGGAAAATTTCTGTTTTAGTTTCTGAATATGCTGCACACAAAGAGAAACGGCTTCTTTGCCTTGTTCTGTCAGCCATTCAGTACAGAATTCAAGTGACTGCATTATCAGATAAGACGGACTTGTCGAACCGAACATTTGCATATATTGTTTCATCTGCATCACAAGTTCCGGATTTTTCATATGCAGAAATGCACCGCCTGTCAGTGCAGGCAGAGTTTTATGTGCAGAATCACAGCAGAAATCTGCGCCGAGTGCAATCGGATGAAGATTTTCTTCCAAAAATGCCAGATGTGCGCCGTGTGCGTTATCTACAAGCAGTTTTGCCTGATACTTCCGGCAGAGTGCAGAAAGTCCCGCAATATCCTGTAAATTTCCGGCATAATCCGGTGAAGTAATATAAATACACGCCGGAACAGAAATACTCTGCAAAGCAGCTTCAAAGTCCTGAATACGATATGTTCCGGAGATAATGCCGCCTTCTGCCGGAAACACCCATTTCACAGGCAAATCAAGCAAAATACAGCTGTTCAGAAATGCCCTGTGAACAGTTCTTGCTGCAATCACGGTTCTTTGTTCTGCTTTCATCCGGGCAAGCATTGCCTGAATACACAGTGTAGACCCTCCTGCACTCCAGCAACATTCTGGAGTCTGATAAATTTCAGCAGTCTGCTGTTCAGCCCGGCGGAGAATTCCTTCTGCCTCGAACAAACTGTCTGCACCGGAAATTTCTGTAATATCATTTGCGTAAGTTTTCTGGAATTCGGGAGAAAGGGCGTTTCCCTTATGACCGGGCATATGCGCACGCAAAATATGATTTTTGTGATAATTGTCCAAAAAACGGGTTAAAAATTTTACCATGAAAATGCATGTCACCTCTTGACAAACAGAAAAAAATCCTGTAGAATAATAATATAAAAAAGAACATTTGTTCTTTTTGAAATTTTTTGACAAAGGAGTACTGTCATGCTTGATTTAATCCGTGATTACGAAAATACACGCTATCAGCTTTATGTCAGAATCAAAAAGCTGAACCAACTTTTGAAAAATGAATCTCTCATGACAATCGAACGGGAAAGTCTCACAATACGCCGGGATTTGCTTTGCCGTGAACGGCTGGAACTTCTGGAAAATATTCTGGAAATGCAGAAACATCTGGGAAAGGAGGAGCTGTATCTCTATGCCAAGTATGAAGCGCATTCCGTCAGAAATCGCTGAACGTGACCAGAATTTTATCCGTGATATGATGGGGATTCCTCATACAAACCGGAAACAACTGGAAATGTCACGGAAAGCCCTGACCGAAATTATTCAGAATGACCTGACTCCAAGACAGCGGGAACTGATTTTTCTGCGTTATTATCAGAATATGAATAATAAACAGATTGCAGCCTTGCTATCTCTTGATGCTTCCAGTGTATCCCGGACGCTTAAGCGTGCAAGAATACGCATTTATAAACTGCTGCATGTATATCTGGAGTATCTCCGTCATGTCAAACTGGAAGAATAGAAAAAGCAGAAGCTCCGGGAACTTCTGCTCTGGATTGGGACGGCGGGATTTGAACCCACGACTGACGGAGTCAAAGTCCGTTGCCTTACCGCTTGGCTACGCCCCAGCATTACAAAATATATTATAGCATATTTTATCGAATTTGTCAAGACCCTTCACAAACCTGAATTTTCTGCATAAATTAATAGCAGGAATCTGAAAAAAAGAGCAGGTCTGCTGTATAAATCAGCCCAGACGTGCGATACTAGCAACAAGAAGTTCTTGAAAAAGAACAATAAAAAGGAGTGATTCTGGATATGATGTCCGTGAAACGAGGAGAAATTTATTATGCAGATTTAAGCCCAGTTGTCGGCTCTGAACAAGGCGGTATCCGTCCGGTACTTATCGTGCAGAACGATGTCGGAAACCGCCATAGTCCTACAGTCATTGCGGCTGCGATTACCAGCCGTCTGGACAAAGCGAAACTGCCGACTCATATTTCTTTGGAAGCCTCTTCCTGCGGTTTGCAGAAAGACAGTATTGTATTACTGGAACAGATACGCACCCTTGATAAGAAGCGGCTCAAAGACCGCATGGGTTCGCTTGATACTTCTGCAATGAACCGTGTAGACAATGCGCTTTCTATCAGTTTCGGACTGCATTAATTCTCGTAAAATGCCCCTGAATGAAAAGTTTCAGGGGCATTGTTTCTGTTCAGGAGTTTCCATAATTTTTATCCGTGACATCCTCCCCCGCCTAAGAGGCGGGGGTTTTCTTGCTAATCTTTGATAAAAAATCCACCGTCCGGCGTAAAATGTTCTCCATTTTTTTCTGCTTCTTGACAGAAATATCAAAATATGATATAATAATTATAATCATGCAAAATGCTAAGTTTATTTTATTTTTTCTATCAAAAAACTATGTTTTATGTACAAACGCTTTAAAGCATAAAATTAAAGAAAGTGAAGTGACTTTTTCATGTTTTTTCAAAAAGACATTGAAACAATGTCCCGGCAGGAAATCGAGAAAATTCAGCTCGAACGCCTGAAACATCAGGTACAGTACTGCATGGACAATGTGCCGTTTTATCACAAGAGACTGACAGAAGCCGGTGTAACTGCTGATAAAATCAAAACTCTTTCGGATATTCAGTATATCCCTTATACTACTAAAACAGATATCCGGGATAATTATCCTTTCGGACTGTTTGCAAAGCCTATGAAGGAAATTGTCAGAATTCACGCTTCCAGCGGAACAACAGGTAAACCGACTGTTGTCGGCTATACCAGAAATGACCTGAATAACTGGAGTGACTGTGTGGCACGTCTTTGTGCTGCTGTTGGCGTTCATGATGGCGATATTGCACAGATTTCATTCGGGTATGGACTGTTTACCGGCGCACTCGGTCTGCATTATGGTCTGGAAAAACTCGGTTGTGCAGTCATTCCGATTTCTTCCGGCAATACCCAGAAACAAGCTATGATTCTGAAAGATTTCGGTACTAGTGTATTAATCAGTACACCTTCCTATGCTATGTATATGAGCGAAGTCGCCCATGAAATGGGTATTTCCAATGATGAGCTGAAATTAAGAATCGGTTTGTTCGGCTCGGAAGGCTGTACTGATGCCCTGAGAGATAAAATCGAAAAAGGTTTTGGTCTGTTCTCTACAGACAATTACGGCATGAGTGAACTGATGGGTCCGGGCGTTTCCGGCGAATGTGAATACAGATGTGGTCTGCATTTTGCAGAAGACCATTTTCTGCCGGAAATCATCAACAGCGAAACCGGTGAAGTCCTTCCCAGAGGCGAAAAAGGCGAACTTGTTGTAACAACACTCACCAAAGAAGGCATTCCGCTGCTGCGTTACAGAACAAAAGATATTACCAGAATCCATTATGAAAAATGTAAATGCGGCAGAACTCATGCCCGTATGGAAAAAGTACAGGGCAGAAGTGATGATATGCTCAAAATCCGTGGCGTGAACGTCTTCCCGTCCCAGATTGAAAGTGTCATGGCAAATATTGACGGCATATCTCCGCATTATGAACTGATTCTTACCAGAAAAAATTATACGGATTATCTGGAAGTCAGAATTGAAATCATTGATGAATCCCTGCTCGAAAAACTTGAAAATCTTGAAAAGCTTCAGAAAGAAGCTGCTGACAAGCTCAAAACTGTCTTAGGCATTCAGGCAAAAGTCACACTTGTTGCACCGAAATCCATTCAGCGTTATGAAGGCAAGGCAAGACGCATTATTGACAAGAGAAACGAATGTCAGGACTGATGAGATGATAACATATTTTTGGAGGAATTAGCATATATGAAAGAATTAATGATTGGCAATGCTGCTGTTGCCAGAGGTTTATATGAAGCTGGTGTTCAGGTAGTATCCAGCTATCCGGGTACACCCAGTACAGAAATTACAGAATTTGCTGCTACTTATGATGACATCTACTGCGAATGGGCTCCGAATGAAAAAGTGGCTATGGAAACTGCATTCGGCGCATCTCTGCGAGGTGTCCGGGCTGCCTGTGCGATGAAGCATGTCGGTCTGAACGTTGCGGCTGACCCGTTATTTACATTATCTTATACAGGTGTAACCGGAGGTCTTGTGGTCTGTGTTGCAGATGACCCCGGAATGCATTCTTCTCAGAATGAACAGGATTCCCGTCATTATGCCATTGGCGCAAAAGTGCCGATGCTTGAGCCTTCTGATTCTTCTGAATGTAAAGAATTTGCAAAGCTGGCTTTTGAAATTTCCGAAAAATTTGATACGCCCTGTCTGCTCCGTATGTGTACCAGAATTGCACATGCCCAGAGTGTTGTTGCACTGGAAGAACGTGTTGTTCCGGAATGTCCTGCTTATGAAAAAAATCCGGCAAAATATATCATGGCTCCGGCAAATGCTATCAAACGGCATCCTGTTGTGGAAGAACGTACCAGAAAATTAACTGAATATGCTGAAACTGCTCCTGTCAACCGTCTGGAAATCGGCGGCACACAGATTGGTATTATTACCTCCGGTGCATGTTATCAGTATGTAAAAGAAGTATTTGGCGATGCTGTCAGCATTCTGAAACTTGGTATGGTGAATCCGCTGCCGGTACAGAAAATCAAAGCTTTTGCACAGAAAGTAGACAAGCTTTATGTTGTTGAAGAACTGGACGGCATTATTGAAAATCACTGCAAAAATATCGGCGTGAACGTGATTGGAAAAGAAATGTTCACGCCTCTGGGCGAATACTCTCAGAAAAGCATTGCAGCCGCATTCGGACTGCCTGCAAAGGAAACTGTGACAGCAGATACTGCCGTTCCAATGCGTCCGCCCGTAATGTGTTCCGGATGTCCTCACCGTGGTATGTTCTATGTATTGTCGAAGAATAAAATTACAGTTCTGGGAGATATTGGCTGTTATACACTGGGTTCTGCCGCTCCGCTGTGCGCTCTGGACTCTACTTTGTGCATGGGTGCTTCTATCTCTGGGCTGCATGGCTATAATAAAGCCTCCAAAGGCGAAACAGAAAACAAATCTGTTGCAGTTATCGGTGATTCTACTTTTATGCATTCCGGCATGACAGGACTTGCCAATATTGCCTATAACGGCTCAAATTCAACTGTTATTATTCTGGATAACTCCATCACCGGCATGACAGGACATCAGCAGAATCCGACTACTGGTTATAATATTAAAGGCGACCCTGCAACAAAAATTAATTTGGAGGCTCTCTGTCATGCACTCGGCATTAACAGAGTCAGAGTCGTTGACCCCTACAATCTTGACGAATGTGAAAAAGCTGTCAAGGAAGAATTAGCTGTGAATGAACCTTCTGTGATTATTTCCCGCCGTCCCTGCGTATTATTAAAATATGTCAAGCCGAAAAAGCCTGTTGTTGTCAATAAAGACAAGTGCAGAAGCTGTAAACGCTGCATGAAACTCGGCTGTCCTTCTGTTCATGTTGATACTGATGGCAAAGCTGCAATTGATAATACACTCTGTGTTGGCTGCGGTGTCTGTGAACAGCTCTGCCCGTTCGATGCTATCCATGATGGGGAATAAATCATGATGGATAAAAAAGAACTTGCTGTATATTATAAGCATAACGGAAATAACTGTTGTCAGGCAGTTCTGCTTGCATTTGCGGAAGAACTCGATATGTCACCGGAACTGCTCCGGCAGATGGGCGCAGCATTCGGTGCAGGTATGGGCTGTATGGAAGGTACTTGCGGCGCACTGTGCGGTGCGGAAATGCTTCTCGGTCTGAAACAGTTTCAGGGCAGACCTGTATTAAGCACAGCAAAACAGATTCATCAGGATTTTACTCAGAAATGCGGTGCTTCCATCTGCAAAGACCTGAAAGGCATCGAAACAGGTACTATGCTTTGTTCCTGTGATGACTGTGTCAGAAATGCAGCCGAATCGGCAGAAAAATATATTTTTAATAATGAATCAGGAGGAATTTTTTCATGAATACAAAAGGCGTTGTCATTGCCGGTGTCGGCGGTCAGGGTTCTCTGCTCGCCAGCAAACTGTTAGGACGTGTCCTCGTCAACGAAGGTTATGACATTAAAGTTTCTGAAGTTCACGGAATGAGTCAGCGTGGCGGCTCAGTCATTACTTATGTCAGATATGGCGACAAGGTATATTCTCCGGTGGTACAGTCCGGTGAAGCAGATTATATTATTTCATTCGAAAGAATTGAAGCGGCAAGATATGCACATCTGCTGAAAAAAGGCGGAATCATCATCACAAACACACAGAGAATCGACCCTATGCCCGTTATCACAGGCGCAGCAGAATATCCGGAACATATTCTGGATGAACTCACAGCAAAGGACGTTCAGATTGAAGCAATGGATGCACTTAGCCTTGCTGAAGAAGCAGGCTCTTCCAAAGCTGTCAATATTGTCCTGATGGGGCAGCTTGCAAAGCACTTCCATATCGACTATGATAAATGGATGGAAGCCCTTGAACAGACCGTCAAGCCGAAGTTCGTGGAACTCAATAAAAAGGCTTTCAAGCTGGGATATGAATTCTCGGCATAAAATATTTTATTTGAAGGAGGAATTCTCATGACAGCAAATCAGCTCTCTATCTTTATGGAGAACAAACCCGGTCAGCTCGTGAAAGTGACCGAAGAACTTAAGGAAAACGGAATTGATATTCGTGCCATGTCTCTGGCAGATACCAAAGATTTCGGCATTGTCCGGATGATTGTCAGCGACTGTGATAAGGCACAGAAGGCTCTGAAAGCCAAAGGCTTTATGTCCACTATCACCAAAGTACTCTGCATTGCCATGAACGATGCGCCCGGCGGTCTGAGTGCTGTGACAAAACTGCTCGCCGAAGCACAGGTTAATATTGATTATCTCTATGCCTGTATTACTGTTATCGGCAAGGATGCTTATATTGTCATGCATGTGGATGATGAGAAAAAAGCAGCCGAAATTCTGACCTCTGCCGGTGTCAGACTCGTTTCGGATTTGCAGACTGTTGTCTGAAAATATCGCTGTTTCGCCCTTGTGTTCTGCACAGGGGCTTTTTTATTATAAAAATAAAAAATTCAGAAAAACTATGTGAAAACTATTCCATTTTTCAAAATTTTGTGTTATAATAAAACTAATCATAATCTGAAATTCAGAATGGAGGTATTTACTTATGATTCAGCCCTACTATATGAATCGTGAACTGTCATGGATAAAATTTAATGAACGTGTACTTGAAGAAGCCGAAGATAGCAATGTTCCTCTGCTGGAACAGCTTAGTTTTTCTGCTATTTATCAAAGTAATCTGGACGAATTTGTACAGGTGCGTGTCGGTACAATGCTTGACAGAATGGAAAGCGAACCGCAGAAGAAAGATTCTCGCTCCGGCATGAAGCCGAAACAGCAACTGAAAGCAATGCTTGCCGAAATTCAGAATCTTCTGCCACGCAAAGACAGAGCTTATTATAATACAATGGACAAACTGAAAGAATTCGGTATTGTCCATGTCACTTTTTCGGATGCACTTCCGGAAGAAAAAATTTTTCTGGAACAGTATTTCAAGAGAGAAGTCAAAATGCTGCTTTCTCCGATTGTACTGGATAAGCGGCAGCCTTTTCCGTTCCTCAAAAATAAGGCAGTTTATATTGCTGTGCATCTTGCTTCAAAATCCGGTGTCCGGATGGGCATTGTCCCGGCAGGCGTTTCGGACAGAATCATTCGTCTTGGCAAATCCGGAAGATTTATGCTGCTCGAAGATTTAATTCTGCATTTTGCACCGCAGCTTTTCAAAAATGAAAAAGTTCTGGATGCCGCTGTGATTCGTGTCACAAGAAGCGGTTCTATCAGTTTTGAAAGTTCCGCTCCGGATGAAAATACAGATTTCCGTGATACTATGAAAGAACTTATTCGCAAGCGCAATAAACAGAACGCTGTCCGCCTCCAGATGAACAGTATGCTTGACGAAGAAGCAACAGAATATCTGCTGAAAAAATTAAAATTATCCCGGAAGCAACTGTTTCTGGAACAAACGCCGCTGGATTTGTCATTTGTCTACCAGCTTGGTGATTTCACTTCCGAACCAGAACTGAGATTTCCGCCGCAGAAACCTCAGCTCAGAGCAGATATTTCTCCCAAACAAGATATGATGTCACAGATTGCCAAACATGACATTTTATTATCTTATCCCTATGAATCCATTTCACCATTTTTAAGACTGCTTGACGAAGCTGCACTTGACCCGGATGTCGCTTCTATTAAAATTACACTTTATCGGCTCGCTTCCAACAGCCGTGTGATTGATTCTCTTTGTCAGGCTGCCGAAAACGGAAAAGAGGTGCTTGTACTGGTTGAACTCCGTGCCAGATTTGACGAGGAAAATAATATCCACTGGGCTGAGCGTCTGCTTGATGCAGGATGCACAGTTATTTATGGACCTCATAATATGAAAGTACACTCTAAATTATTATTAATCACCAGAAAAAACGAAAACGGCGCAGAATATTTCGTACAGGTCGGAACAGGCAACTATAACGAAAAAACTTCCCGTATTTATACGGATTTGTCCCTGATGACTGCTAATCCTGAAATCGCCGAAGATGCCCGCCATGTATTCGATGCGCTTTCCACGGATAGTCTTGTCGAACAGACAAAACAACTCCTTGTTGCACCCCTCTGCCTGAAATCAGAAATTATCCGGATGCTTGATGAAGAAATTGCTCATGCCAGAAACGGCGAAGAGGCTTATTTTGCTGCAAAAATTAATTCCATCAGCGACAAGCAGATAATGGATAAACTTGCTGAAGCTTCTCAGGCAGGTGTCACAGTTGAACTCGTTGTCCGTGGTATCTGCTGCCTGAAACCCGGCATTCCCGGCTATACAGAAAATATTAAAATTGTCAGCATTGTAGGACGCTTTCTTGAACATAGCAGAATTTATATTTCTGGTACGGAAGAACGCCGCAAAGTCTATATCAGTTCCGCCGATTTCATGACAAGAAACACTGTTCACCGTGTAGAGGTTTCTGCGCCTCTGCTTGACAAGAAACTCCGGGAACAGGCGGTCAGACTTGTAAAATTATGCCTTTCTGACAATGTTAAGGCACGAATCGGGCAGCCGGATGGCTCATTCCGGCACTGTGACACTGTACTTGACGAAGATGAAGCTATTAATGCACAGGAGATTCAGTGCCGGAATGCTGCTGCTAATGCCGGACAGTCCTGAAATTTTTCCTGTATTAAGAAAGGAGACAGTTTATGCCAGAAAATGAACGGGAAGAATCTTCCGGAAAGTCTGTATTTATGGAACAATTCTCCAGATTTGTCTGGACGTTTCTGATTATTGCAGCGGCGATTCTGTTTTATTATCTGATTCAGTATCTGGGAAATATTTCCGGATTTTTCCTGAATATCCTGAAAGGTATCAGTCCGGTTATTTGGGGATTAATTCTTGCTTATCTGCTTGAACCGATTGCAAGTTTCTGGGAACGCAATCTCAGGCAGTGGCGGCTTCCCAAAAGCAAGGACAAGCAGAAAACGGCTAAAAACCTGCATGTGGCTTCTGCCATTCTGATGGTAATTTCTGCTATTGTTATTATTGCTTTGCTGCTGCTGCTGATTGTACCGCAGATTACAAGCAGTGTGCAGGGCATTATTCAGGCACTTCCGTCACAGATGGAAAATCTCGCTGAAACCCTCAGGACACGGGGGCTGTTTGACAATAATACTACTTTTGGAAAATATGCTAATGATGCTGCACTGAAAATTTTTCAGTCTGCTGAAAAATGGCTGATGTCGGATTTGCCTTCTCAGGCAAATCATATTATCAATTATTTCTATACAATAGGAAAAAGTGTATTTTCTGTGATTTATAACTTGGTAATCGGACTGATTCTTTCTATGTATATCACGATTGACAAGGAAAAACTGCAAAGACAGGTTAAAAAAATCACATACAGTATTTTTTCAAAGGAAACAGCTTTCAAGATGCGCCGGGCTCTTGGCAGGGGCAACAGCAAATTCAGTGCGGCAATTCGTGGAAAGATGGTTGATTCTATGCTTATTGGGATTATCTGTTTTTGTCTGCTGACAATCCTGAATCTGCTGTCATGGTTTAATTTTCCGTATCCGGTGCTGTTAGCCGTGATTGTGGGGGTGACAAATGTAGTACCATTTTTCGGTCCTATTGTCGGCGGTGTGATTACTGCGGTACTGGTTTTGTTTGATAATCCCCGTATGGTGATTCCCTATGCGGTTCTGATAGTTGTCCTTCAGCAGTTTGATGCGAATTATCTTGACCCTCGCATGGTGGGTGGTTCTATCGGGCTACGTCCGTTCTGGTCGATTACAGCAGTTCTGCTGGGAAGCAGTATACTTGGCGTACCGGGTTTTATTCTAGGACCTCCGGTAGTGGCATTTGTTTATGAAATTGTCCGGGAATGGACAGATGATAAAGTCCGTTCCAAAGGCATGGCGGAAGAATTCGGCATTGACCCGGTTGATTCCAGTCTGCCGAATGAATTTTCTCCTAATGACCCTTACAGCACAGAAAAGCAGAACCGGCTTGAAAAAAATTTAAAAAATGCAATTAAAAACGCCGGAAATGCGATTTCCGGATTGATACAGAAAATTAATCAGAAAAAATAAATTTCCCCTGGCTGAAAAAGCCAGGGGAAATTTTATGTTTAATTAAACATTCGGAACATACAGGATTGTACCGGGCCAGATGTGATTTGCATAATCATTTACATTATTGCATACCACGCCACGCTTGTTTGCTTCTGTAATAATTATCTTGCTGTTTAAATCAAAAAGCTTGCTGGCAGTTGTCTTGTATTTTCTTGCAATGCTGGTGAGTGTATCGCCACTCTTGATAGTATAAGTAGTTAATTCAGCTTTGCCGCTGCCGCCAGCTACCTGTTCCAGGTCGTTTAAATTT
>DJXC01000136.1 GCA_002449575.1 Ruminococcus sp. UBA7014 | reverse complement strand
TCTATAGGCGGGGGAGGATGTCACCAGTCTGAAAGGGGATTATTGTTTTGACTGTATCTGAAAAAAGAAATCCTGAAAAAAGCAATTTCGTGACAGCTCGTAAAATTTTAAAACAATGCTTTGGCTATGACAGTTTCCTGAATGGTCAGGCAGAGTTGATTTCACATATTCTGGAGGGGCAGGATGTATTTGGTATTATGCCGACTGGTGCAGGAAAATCTATTTGCTATCAACTTCCGGCATTGATGCTGCCTGGTATGACTATCGTCATTTCTCCGCTGATTTCGCTTATGATTGACCAGGTCAGCGCACTCCGGGCAAACGGGATTCCGGCAGCCTGTCTTCACAGCATGATGGACGGTAATGCCTGCAAAAATATTCTGCATCATATCTACAACCGGGAAATCAAAATTCTTTATACTGCGCCGGAACGCCTGGAAACTCCCAGCTTTCGCCGGATTGCTGAAGAAGTACCCGTTTCTATGGTAACTGTAGACGAGGTACACTGTGTTTCACAATGGGGGCAGGACTTTCGCCCCGGATACCTCAAAATTCCGGATTTTGTCAGTTCGCTGCCGTATCGCCCGGTTCTCAGTGTTTTTACCGCAACTGCTACAAAAGAAGTTGCTGATGATGTCCGGAATCTGCTGCATCTGCATCAGCCGTTCTGCCTGACTACCGGATTTAACAGGGAAAATCTGTATTTTGCTGTTCAGCATCCACGAGACAAATTTCAAGCTCTTCTTGACTTCCTGAAACAGCATCCTGCACAAACAGGCATCATCTACTGTATTTCCCGGCGGCTTGTCGAACAGGTGACAGAAGATTTGAACTGTGCCGGAATTCCGGCTGTTCGTTATCATGCCGGACTGAATGATAATGAACGTCAACAAAGTCAGAATGATTTCATTTATGATAAAGTCCGGCTGATTGTTGCAACAAATGCATTCGGTATGGGCATTGACAAGCCGGATGTCAGTTTTGTGATTCATTATAATATGCCAAAAAATCTGGAAAGCTATTATCAGGAAGCGGGAAGAGCCGGACGGGACGGTAGTCCTGCGGAATGTATTCTTTTCTACGATGGGGGAGATATTCGTATTAATCAGTTTTTGATTGAAAATTCCAGCGAAAATCCTCAGATTGACCAGAAAACAAGAGAACTGCTCCGGCAAAAGGACAAACAGAGACTCTTCATGATGAAAAAATACTGCACAGATAATGCCTGTCTGCGACATTATATGCTTTCTTATTTTGGTGATACTGCACCCGCCGTTTGCGGAAATTGCAGCTTTTGCCAGACAAACTGCGAGCAAAAAGATATTACACTCGAAACGCAAAAAATGATTTCCTGTATTTACCATCTGCATGAAAAAAATTTATATTTTGATGCAAAATCTTTAACACAAATTCTTCGTGGAAGCAAAGCAAAAAAGTATCAGATATATCATTTTGAAACTTCGCTTTCTACTTACGGTATTATGAAAGAATGCCCGGAATCAGAATGCCTTGAAATGATTCGATTTCTTGTCAGCCGTTCTTTGCTTTCTGAAAAAAATAATCTGCTGTATGTCAACCGAAAATCAGCACTCTTTCTCAAAGAAAGGCAGACACTTTCCATGCCGGTGAAGAAAATTTCCTTCCCGACAGAATCTTCCCAGCAGAACACTAAAAACACCTGTACTGATGAGAATTTATTCCGTCTTCTCGACCAGTGCCGTGATGCTGTCGCCAAAAAACAACATTTGCCGCCTTATATCGTCTTTACAGATATGACACTCCGGGATATGTGCCGGAAATTACCTGTTTCTGATATGGCATTCCTGAGCGTTTCCGGTGTCGGACGTGTCAAGCTTGAAAAATATGGCGATGCTTTTATGAACGTCATCCGAAATTATATCACACAGAACAGAAAGGATTGATTCTACTTATGATGGACATGATTCAGATTTTGACAGAGGAATTTCAGGTCAGAACCGAACAAACACAAAATGTTGTCGAACTCCTCGATGACGGTAAAACTGTCCCCTTTATCGCACGTTACAGAAAGGAAATGACCGGCGCACTCGATGACCAGACTATCCGCCGGATGGCTCTCCGGTTACAGGCTCTCCGTAATCTGGAAACTAGAAAAGAAGAAATTCTTACGGCAATTGAAAATAAAAATGCCATGACTGAAGAAATTATGCAAAATGTCGATAAAGCTATGACTCTTGTTGAGCTCGAAGATATTTACAGACCATTCAAAGAAAAAAAACGCACCCGTGCTTCTGTCGCTCGTGAAAAAGGTCTTGCACCTCTGGCAGAACTGCTTCTGGAACAGAATCCCAATATGAATCCCCTCGAAATCGCTCAGAATTATCTCTCTGAAGAAAAGGAAATTACAGATACACAATCCGCTCTGCAAGGTGCTATGGATATTATTGCCGAGGAAATTTCCGATAATGCGAATGTTCGTGCAGATATGCGAGATTTATACCAGCGGTTCGGCACACTCGGCTGTGCCGGAACAGATAAAATTGAAGAAGAACCCGAACAGGCGGCTGTGTATCAGGATTATTATGAGTATGATAAACTTGTCCCCAGATTACAGGGACATCAGATTCTTGCAATACACAGAGGCGAAAAAGAAGGCTTTCTTAAAATTAATATCACTGCTTCGGAACTGCTTGCAGAACGTACCTGTACTAAACCCTACCTGAAAGACAATCAGTCTGCTGCTTCTGAATTTGTCCGTCAGGCTGCCGCCGACAGCGCAAAACGTCTGATTATTCCCTCAACTGTCCGTGAAGTCAGAAATGCCCTCTTTGAGGATGCATGTCAGAAAGCTATTAAAGTATTCGCTTCCAATCTGAAACAGCTCCTGATGCAGCCTCCGCTCAAAAATACTGTTACACTTGGATTTGACCCCGGCTACAGAAACGGCTGTAAACTCGCTGTTGTAGATGGTATCGGAAAAGTTCTTGATACGGCGATTATTTATCCCACATTCAGTGAAAGAAAAAAACAGGAAGCAGCTGAAACTGTGAAACATCTTGTGGAAACTTATCAGATTGCAGCTATCGCTATCGGAAACGGCACGGCTTCCAGAGAATCAGAAATTTTTATCGCAGAACTTCTGCCGGAATTCTCCCATAAAGTTTCTTATATGGTCGTTTCTGAAGCCGGAGCTTCTGTCTATTCTGCTTCTGAACTTGCTGCCGAAGAATTCCCGGATTATGACGTTTCTCTGAGAAGTGCCGTTTCTATCGCCAGAAGACTGCAAGACCCCCTTGCTGAACTGGTCAAAATTGACCCGAAGGCTATCGGTGTCGGACAGTATCAGCATGATATGCCCCAGAATGACTTGAAAACTGCCCTTGATGGTGTTGTTGAAGAGTGCGTGAATGCTGTCGGCGTTGACCTGAATACCGCTTCTGTTCCGCTTCTTTCCCATATCGCCGGAATCAACAGCGCAGTGGCAAAAAATATCGTCAAATACCGAGAAGAAAACGGCGCATTCCATAACCGTCGTGAACTGCTGAAAGTTCCGAAACTCGGCAAAAAAGCTTTTGAACAGTGTGCCGGATTTTTAAGAATCTCCGGCGGTTCTCAGCCTCTTGACAATACTGCTGTTCATCCGGAAGCCTATAAAGCCGCCGAAGCTTTATTGCAAAAATTCGGCTACTCACTTGAAGATGCCGCCGCCGGCAAACTTGATGCCCTGAACGAAAAAGTTCGCAAAGCCGGTGCGGAAACACTCGCTCAGGAGCTTGGTATCGGTGTCTATACTCTCAGCGATATGACCGAAGAACTCCGCAAACCCGGTCGTGACCCCAGAGACTTGCTTCCTCCGCCCCTCATGCGCAGCGGTGATGTCATGGAAATGGCTGACCTCAAACCCGGTATGAAACTTGTCGGCACTGTCCGGAATATTGTTGATTTTGGCTGTTTTGTTGATATTGGTGTTCATGAAGACGGACTTGTCCATATTTCCCAGCTGACAGACAAAAAATTCGTCAAGCACCCTCTCGAAGTCGTGAAAGTCGGCGATGTCGTCAATGTGACTGTTCTTGATGTTGACCTGAAACGCAAGCGCATCAGCCTGACCATGAAAGCATAAATCAAACAGGACTGCTGTATTTTCTGTACGGCAGCCCTGATTTTTTTATTTCTGCAAAGATTCCAGTTTTTTCTTTGCTGATTCATAACCCTGTTCAGCGGCTTTCTGATACCAGTAAATTCCTTTCTTCTTGTCACGTTCTATGCCCTGACCGTTATAGTATTGTTCTCCAAGTTTAAACTGTGCAGGAGCATAACCCTGTCCGGCGGATTTCTGATACCAAAAAAAGGCAGTTTCATAATTCGGCTGTACGCCCCGTCCGGAATCATAGCAGAGACCAAGCTGATATTGTGCCGGACGGTAACCCTGTCTGGCAGATTTCTGATACCAGTAAGCAGCCGTTTTATTGTTTTGTTCCGCACCATGTCCTTTTTCATAGCATAAGCCAAGAT
>DJXC01000055.1 GCA_002449575.1 Ruminococcus sp. UBA7014 | reverse complement strand
CAGAATCCTTTCTCACACCGGAGGAATGCGTGAAACAGGCGGAAATCTGGAATGTACAGCCCAGAGAACTACTGAAAATCAACAGCAGAAAACATGTGTTTACACATATCACATGGGAAATGCAGGGCGTCTTTCTGCAATGCGGACGGCAGAATTCTGATTTTGTCTGGGTGGATTCCGAAGAACTGGAAACAATATATTCTCTGCCAACAGCATTCCGGTGTATACTAGCGGAGTAACTCCTGTCGGAGATATAATAATAGTTTCTTCTCCCGACGGGAAACCTGTACTTGTGTCATACCAAGTTTTTCGGCAGTCTTTACCTGTGTCAGATTGCAATAATATCGTAATTCCAGTAATAATCTGTCCTGCGGTGCAAGCTGCTTCATCACCTGATGCAATGCCAGACTGTCACTGATTTTTTCGTCAGGCGGTTCGACTGCAATATCTATCTGTCCTTCATCATCATCAGAAGAAGTCAGCGAAACCGCCGGACTGACAGCACATAATGCCATGGAAACCTCTTCCGGTGTTGCACCTGTTTTTTCAGCAAGAACGCTCAGAGGCGGGTCAATGCCGGATTCTTTCAGAGAAGTTTCCCGAATCTGCTGTACTTTCATAGCAAGTTCACGCAGACCTCTGGAAACATGCACTGTTCCGGATTCACGGAATAATCGCCGGATTTCTCCCAGAATGACCGGAACAGCATAAGTCGAAAACTGTACACCTCGTGCAGTATCAAAAGCATTTGCTGCCTTGACAAGCCCTTCACATCCGGCAGAATATAAATCTTCATAGGCAATGCCCCTGTTTCGGAAACGGTTTGCACACAGATGTACCAGTCCGAGGTTATCTTCCGGATGTGGTCGGTCAGTCTTCCTGTTCTGCATGAATCTGACCGAGTTTCCGGCGCATAGTGAGCGTTGTGCCGTTTCCGGCAGAACTTCTGACATACAGACTGTCTGTAAATTCCTGCATGATAGCAAATCCCAGCCCGGCACGTTCTTCTTCTGGTGCGGTCGTGTAAAGGGGTGTCATGGCCTGTTCAATATCCGGAATGCCGCAGCCTTTGTCGCTTACACGTATGTAGAGTACTCTGTCAGGGAGCATTCTCAGGCAGACAGCAACTTCTCCGGAACAGTTCCGGTAGCCGTGAACAATGGCATTTGTAACAGCTTCTGAAATGACTGTTCTCAAATCGGCGAGTTCCTGTGCAGTGGGGTCTGCCGGAATCAGAAACGCTGACAAAGCTGCTCTTGCCAGTGATTCATTTGTCGATACGGCAGGGAATGTACATTTGAATTCGTTTGTAATTTTCATGATGCAACCTCCTCAGGGCTTGCGGAATTAGTAATCTGTGCCAGACGTTCCATGCCTGCCAGACGCAGTACACGTCCAATATAGGGAGAGGGTTTCTGGAGAATGATTTCTCCGCCCATTGGCTGGAGAATTTTGTATCTCCCCATAATCAGCCCGATTCCGGAACTGTCCATAAATGTGACCTGATGAAAGTCCAGAATCAGTGTCTGCGGCATGTGCGCATAAATAGCGGCATCAATCTCAGCACGGAGCATGACACTGCTGTGATGGTCAATCTCACCTTCCAGCAGGACAAGCAGCTGTGATTTGCCTGTGTCATAATGAATCTGCATAGTGAAAAATCCTTTCTTTCGTGTTCTCTCTGTGTAGTATATTATAGCATAACTGCCATGTCGGATTCTGCCGAAATGCAGGAACAGAAAAAATTTATCAGAATTTTATTTCCGGGTTTTTCCGGTCTGCTTGACAAATACTGCAAATTGTGCTATACTAAGCATATCCGGGCATTATGGTATAATTTTCATAGTGAAGGGCATACTCTTTCTGAAAGGAAGTGTGTGCATGTATCAGGATAATTTAGGCGAATATCATCCTCCGGAAGAACAGTCTCCAGAAGAAACATCTGAAGAAGAAAAGCAGATGCAGGAAAATGAAGTCATTGAAGATACCGGCAGTATCCGTCCGGCAAATGCAAAGCATCTGATTCACTGTCTGACTATTATAGGACAGGTAGAAGGACATTTTGAACTTTCTTCACAGAATAAGACAACAAAATATGAGCATATTATCCCGGCACTGGTTGCAATTGAACAGGACAGAAGTATAGAGGGATTATTGATTTTATTGAATACAGTCGGCGGTGATGTGGAAGCCGGGCTTGCAATTGCAGAATTGATTGCCGGAATGCAGACACCGACTGTTTCGTTAGTTGTCGGCGGAGGACATTCAATAGGTGTACCGCTTTCGGTGAGTGCAAAGAAATCCTATATTGTGCCGTCTGCTTCCATGACAATTCATCCGGTGCGTATGAACGGCATGATGCTGGGTGTGCCGCAAAGTTTTGACTATATTGCAAAAATTCAGGACAGAATCATCAGCTTTGTGACAAAAAACAGCCGTATTCCGGAAGAACGTTTCCGTGAACTCATGACAAATACGAAAGAACTTGCAACAGATGTCGGCACAGTCATTTCTGGCGCACAGGCGGTGGAAATGGGACTGATTGACCAGACCGGAAGTCTCAGTGATGCCATTTCTGCACTGTATGACTTAATCGAAAATACACCTGTCCGCTATCCGGACTAAATCAGGAAAAGGCACGTTCTACAGTGCCTGTACATATAAATATATTTTATATAAATAATAAGGATAAAAGGAGACTACATATCATGTCAATTCTGGATTCAATTTTAATGGGAATTATTCAGGGGCTTACGGAGTTCCTGCCAGTATCAAGTTCCGGACATTTAATGCTGTATTCGCATATTTTCGGAGATGCCGGAAACGAAAATAATTTTCTGTTTTCAGCATTTCTGCATTTAGGAACATTGCTTGCTGTCGGAATCGCTTTTAAAGATACAGTGGCAGCACTGTTTAAAGAATGTCTTGCTATGCTGAAAGATTTATTCACCGGAAAATTATGCAAAGCCGGGCTTGGCAACCCCGAACGCCGCATGATTTATATGATGCTGATTTCTCTTGTTGTATTAGTGCCGTTTTATTTTATCCGTGATTTTATTGAGGGAGTTGCTGCAAAATATATGATTGCACTCGGCTGTTTCTTCCTGTATACAAGCTTTATCCTGTTCATGTCGGATAAATGTAAGGACGGAAATAAAACTCCTGCCACAATGACATGGAAAGAAGCATTGATTATCGGTTTATTTCAGGCAGTTGCCCTGTTGCCGGGTGTCTCCCGGAGCGGCTCAACTATCTGCGGCGCACTGTTTGTCGGAACAGACCGGGATACTGCTGTAAAATATTCTTTCATGCTCGGTATACCAACAATTTTAGCCGGCTGTCTGGTCGAAATTAAAGATGCTGTAGATGCCAATGCACTCCCTGTCGGCGATATTCCAGTCTTTATGATTGGCTTTGCAGTTGCCGTCGTTGTCGGAATTGCAGCTATCAAATTAGTAGATTTACTGGTGAAAAATAATAAATTCAAATATTTTGCAGTGTATACATTGATAGTGGGTCTGGGTGTCATTGGTTACGGCATTTTCCAGACAGTCAGATAAGTTTCTAAGAAAGGAATACAAGTGGCTGAAACCAAAAAAAAATCCGATGCCAAATCATCGGAGAAAAAATCTGGCACAACTGCCAAATCCGGCAGTAAATCCAAAAAAGAACCTCAGAAAAAATCCAAACCGAAACAGCCTTCTATGCCTGCCATCGAAGAAATGCCTCTCACAAAAGAGGAAAAAGAAGCACAGGAAAAGAAAGAAGTTCCGGCTCGGATTTATTCTGTTTGCTTGTTTGCAGCAGGTATTCTGATTTTATTGCTGATTCTCATTCAGGGCAGTGCCATGTGGAAAGTCATGCATGAAATGATAAAAGGGCTGTTCGGTGTGACTTCTCTGCTGATTCCTGCCGGACTTTGCTGGACTGCATTACAGATTGACAGGAAAAAAGAGAAAGACAAGCTCGGAAAACAGATTCGGTTTATCATTGGCATGATTATTTTTTTAAGCTGTTTTATCGAAATCATGTTCTTCGGCGGAAGAATCCTGAATTATGATTTTTTCGGCAGTTTCAAAATGCTCCGTGAACAGGGCATTGCATGGCAGGGCAGCGGCATGGTCAGTGCGCTTGCTTATCCGATACAGGCACTTTTCGGCGAAATCGGCGCAAAAATTATGATGGTGCTGCTGCTGTTTGTGTATATTATGCTGGTTACTAAAAAATCGCTCTCGGAACTGTTTCAGATGCTCCGTAAACCGTTTTATGACTTTGCTGATTTTGTCCGGGAAGACAGACGGGATTTCCGCCTGATTTCCAGTTATGAACAGGAAGCCTCCGCTCATGCCGAACAAAATGAACAGGAAGCCCTTGCTATCGCCGGACAAAGTGCCTCTAAAAGAATTCCGGAACAGCAGGAAAACCATTTTCTGATAGATATTCCCGTCAGTGATATCCCTGCCCAGAAAGAGAAAGAAGGAATGAGCGAATTTTTCAATCTTTCCGAAAAGGAAACCAAAGTCAAAGTCCGGAAAAAACCAAAGGCAAAATCTGCACAGGAAACGGAAACAGAAGAAAATCAACAACTGGAACTTTTGCCCTCTCTGGATGACCTTATCAATCAGGTCGTTGATTCTTCAAGAAAAAAGAAGAAAGAAGAAGAAACGCTGGATGCTGTTTTTGAAATAGAAGATGAAATAGAACAGCGTTCTGACAAGATACAAAATGTTTATCAGATACCCCCTCTGAAATTTCTGAACCCGAGCAGTTCTGATGTAGATGATACTAATCTTGGACAGGAACTCAAAGATAATGCAGACCGTCTCAAAGAGGTTCTGCAAAGCTTTAACGTTGAAGTAGAAATCAAAGATATCTCTCGTGGTCCTTCTGTTACCAGATATGAAGTCAAGCCCGCAACAGGTGTGAAAGTTTCTAAAATTACAAATCTTTCAGATGATATTGCTTTAAATTTAGCTGCCGAAGGTGTCAGAATTGAAGCACCAATTCCCGGAAAACCTGCTGTCGGCATTGAAGTGCCTAACGCTCAGAAAGATACCGTTTCTCTCCGGGAACTGCTGGAATCTCCCCAGTTCCGGAACGCAAAAAGCAAACTTGCTTTTGGTGTGGGAAAAGATATCGCCGGAAATGTTATCATCGGCGATATTGCAAAAATGCCGCATATGATTATTGCAGGTGCAACCGGTTCTGGTAAATCTGTCTGCACTAATTCGATTATTATGAGCATTCTGTATCATGCCGCCCCGGATGAAGTCAAGCTGATTCTGATTGACCCGAAAATCGTAGAATTCCGTGTCTATGACGGTATTCCGCATCTGCTGATTCCTGTTGTGACTGACCCGAAGAAAGCCGCTGGTGCGCTTAACTGGGCAGTGCAGGAAATGCTCAGACGATATGACGTGTTTGCAAAAAATTCTGTCAGAAATCTTGAGGATTTCAACAGAATCTGCACCGAAAAGCCGGAACTGAAGCTCCAGAAAATGCCGCAGATTGTCATCTGTATTGACGAACTTGCCGATTTGATGATGACCGCTTCCAAAGAAGTTGAAGAAGCTATCTGTCGTCTGGCACAGCTCGCCCGTGCTGCCGGAATGCACCTGATTATTGCAACACAGCGTCCGACAACTGATATTATCACTGGTCTGATTAAAGCGAATATTCCCAGCCGGATTGCGCTTTCTGTTATGTCACAGATTGACTCCAGAATTATTCTTGATACAGGTGGTGCGGAAAAACTGCTCGGTCATGGTGATATGCTCTATCTTCCCAGCGGTCAGCCGAAGCCTGTCAGAGTACAGGGCTGTTATGTCTCTACACAGGAAATTGAAAAAGTTGTGGAATTTATCAAGGAACAGACCGAAGGCGAGTCCGCTGGCTATGATGAACAAATTATTCAGGCGGTTGACAAGATGGCTTTCACAGGAGATAAGAAAAAATCCGGCGGCGGTTCTGAAGAACCTGTCCTCTCTGGTGATGCAGAACTTATCGAACAGGCAATTGAAGTGGTGGTTGCTGCCGGACAGGCTTCTACCAGCAATCTCCAGAGAAGATTAAGACTCGGCTATGCAAGAGCTGCCAGAATTATGGACGAACTCGAAGAAAAAGGCATTATAGGACCTTATGAAGGCGCAAAACCCAGAAAAGTCCTCATGTCAAGAATGGAACTCGAACAGAGAAGAATGCACCGGAAAGGAGAGTAACTGCATGGCAGGAAAAAAACAAAGGACAATTCCTGAAACACCACAGGAAACTACAAAAAATAAGCTGATTTATACAATTCTTGTCACGATTCTGACACTTATTGCACTTATCAGCGGAAAATACAGTTTTGAACATCAGCAGGAAAATGCGCCAAATCAGAATATTACTGTTTCTGATGCTGAATTTCAGGTGCATGTGATTGATGTCGGACAGGGTGACAGTATTCTGGTTTCCGCAGACGGACAGACACTTCTGATTGATGCCGCTGAATCCAGTGCTGCCAGTAAAATTGTCAGCTATCTGAACGCACAGGGCATCACAGAACTTGACTGTGCAGCAGCAACCCATATGCACGCAGACCATATCGGCGGTTTCCCGAAAGTATTTGCTTCTGTCGGAACAAAAGCAATGATTGAACCCGTCTTTCAGGATTCCCTGATTCCAACGACTAAAACCTATGAAAAATATCTTGATGCTGTTGAAGCAACCGGCGCAGAATATAAGGCTCTGAAAACAGGAGATGCCTTTCAGCTCGGCAGCGCACAGGTGACGGTACTCGGACCTGTTTCAGAACATGCTTCTTCGATTAATAACAGTTCACTTGTGCTGAGAATTCAGTATGATGATATTGTCTGCATTTTTACCGGAGATATGGAAACACCAGAAGAAAAAACAGTCCTTTCTACTGTGGATAATTCTCAGCTCAAAGCTACATTCCTGAAAGCCGGTCATCATGGAAGTGATACTTCTTCCGGTACGGCATTTCTGGAACAGGTACAGCCGGAATATGTCGCCATTTCATGCGGTGTGGATAATAAATATGGTCACCCGGCAGAAAGTACGCTCGAACATTTGAAAGCTTATACAGATAAAATTTTCATCACAGCACAGCAGGGCGATGTTGTGTTTTTATATGATAAAGATACAAAGTCCTGCAACATGGTAACAAGCGGCAAGGAGTAAAAAATTATGATTTATACAATTGACCGTTTCGAGGGAGAATTTGCTGTACTCGAACATGATGGCGGTTTTACAGATTTTCTCCGGGACAAGCTTCCGCCGGAAGCACAGGAGGGAGATTTGCTTGAATGGCGTGAGGACAGCTGGCAGATTCTTCATGAAGACACAGATTCCAGAAGACAGGCACTCGCTGAACGCCGCCGCAGAATGCTGGAGGGAAACGGCATATGAAAGTGATTATTATCGGAGGCGGTGCAGCAGGCTGTTACTGTGCAGTTCATGCAGCAGCACTCGGCTATGAAGTCAGTATTATTGAAAAAAATTCTGAGATTGGCAGAAAAATTCGCATTACAGGCAAAGGCAGATGTAATCTGACTAACAACTGTGACAAAGAGACACTGATGAAAAATATTGTCCGCAACGGCAAATTTCTCTATAGTGCATTTGCGGCGTGTTCTCCGCAGGATGTTATGAGGTATTTTGAAACACTCGGCACAGCACTCAAGACAGAACGGGGAAACAGAGTATTTCCTGTCAGTGACCAGGCGGCTGAAATCGTTGAAACACTGCATCAGGAATTACAGCATCAGCATGTCAGAATCATTCATGACAGGGCGGAATCTCTTGTAATTGAAAATCAGGTCTGTATTGGTGTGAAATGTCAGAAACATACTTATTCCGGAGACAGAATTGTGTTAGCAGTCGGCGGTGCAACTTATCCCGGAACTGGTTCAGAGGGTGACGGTTATGCCATTGCACAAAAAGCCGGACATACTGTGACAGCGTTAAAGCCGTCTCTTGTTCCGCTCGAAACGCTCGAACGTGATTGCGCTGAAATGATGGGTATTTCTCTCAAAAATGTAAAACTCACACTCCGGCAGAAACAGAAAATCCTCTATGAAGAACAGGGCGAAATGCTGTTTACACATTTCGGAATTTCAGGGCCTCTTGTGCTGAGTGCTTCTGCACATCTGCCGGAACAGATTGCCGGCTGTACAGTGCATATTGACCTGAAACCTGCGCTGACACCGGAACAGCTTGATAAACGTCTGCAAAGAGAAATTTCCGGAATTCCAAATCAGCAAGTAACAAGCCTGTGCAGAAAACTTGTTCCGGCAAATATGGTTTCTCCGCTGCTTGGCAGATGCGGATTTTCTCCCTATCTGAAAAATCACAGTCTGACAAAGTCACAGAGAATACGCCTGTGTGAAGAACTCAAGAATTTTGCATTTACAGTCAGAAACACCAGACCTATGGAAGAAGGCATTATCACACGAGGCGGCGTTTCCTGTCAGGAAGTCAACCCCAGAACAATGGAATCCAAACTGATTCAGAATCTGTTCTTTGCCGGGGAAATTCTGGATGTGGATGCTTATACAGGCGGTTTCAATTTGCAGATTGCATGGTCAACAGGGTTTCTTGCTGCAATGCATCTTGAATAATATTTTTATTTGATTAAAGGAGTATGATTTTTTATGAAAACAGTCAATATTGCAATTGATGGTCCGAGCGGTGCAGGAAAAAGCAGCATTTCAAAGGCAGTTGCGAAAGAATTAGGCTTTATTCATGTCGATACAGGGGCTATGTACCGTGCTATCGGTCTGTATGCCCTCCAGAATCAGTGTACAGAACCGGAACAGATTGTGCAGAAACTTGAAAAAATTCATATCGAATTAAAATTTATCGGCGGCGCACAGCGTGTTATGCTCTGTGATGAGGATGTGACAGATTATATCCGCAGTCCGGAAGTTTCCATGGCGGCTTCCAAAGTTTCCGCTGTTCCGGAAGTCCGGAAACATCTTCTCGATTTGCAGAAAAAAATCGCTGCCGAAAATAATATCATCATGGATGGCAGAGATATCGGGACTGTAGTACTCCCCCATGCGGATTTGAAAATTTTTCTCACCGCTTCTGCGGAAGAACGTGCTTCAAGACGCTATCTTGAACTCCGTGAAAAGCCGGACTGCCCCAGTTATGAAGAAATCCTCCGGGATATTCAGCAGAGAGATGATAATGACATGCACCGTGAAACTGCACCGCTCCGTCAGGCAGAAGATGCTGTTCTTGTTGATTCTTCCAATATGGGTTTTCATGAAGTGGTTGCACATATCACAGCATTAATCAAAGAAACACTGGACTGAGGAAATGTGATTATGCTGTATACATTTGTGATGTTTCTCGTCCGGATAGCTCTGCATATCTGGTATCAATTAAAATTTGAAGGCAGAAAAAATATTCAGAAAGGCAAGGCATATATTTTCGTCTCTAATCACAGAACTTATCTTGACCCGGTTCTGGTTGCACTTTCCGGATACGGAAGATTCGGCTTTATGGCGAAAAAAGAACTGTTTGAAGGAAATAAAGCCTTTGCCGGGCTGATTCGGTGGCTGGGTGCATTTCCGGTGGAGCGTGGTTCTGGTGATATGTCTGTTATCGAAACTTCTGCTGACTGCATCCGGAACGGAAAAAATCTGCTGATTTTTCCGGAAGGAACTCGGAGCAAAGACGGACGGGTCGGAAAAGGAAAATCCGGTGTCGCTCTGGTTGCGGCAAAAGTTCATGCAGATATTATTCCTATCGGCATTAATTTTGAGGGCGAAAAGCTGCATTTTCGCAGTAAAATTGTCGTAAAAATCGGTCAGCCGATTCCGGCAGACAGTCTGCCCTCTACAGAGAATCTGACAGAAAGAGAACTGCTCAAAACGCTCCGAACAGAAATTATGCCGCCCATTATGAACGGTATCCGTGCATTGGTAAAAGAACCGGAACTTCCTGAAAAAACAAAATCATAAAAATACTGCCGTGCTGAAAATATCAGTACGGCAGTATTCTACTCAGGGATTTTCCGGCATAACATCAGGAGCAGCCTGATAGATTTCGCTTACTGGCTGAGTTTCGGGAAGCTGTTCTTCGTCACCGTCTATGATAACAGGTGCAGTTTCCGGCGCATCAATAAATTCTGCATTCGGGTCATCCAGACGGGCTTCATTCGGAGCTTGTGGCGTACGGGAAGCCGCTGCTTCTTCTCCGCCGCAGGCAGTCAGTCCCAGTGTCAGCACCGGAAGAAAAATCAGCATCAGAATCGCTTTTGCTTTCATAAAAAAATTCCTTTCCTGTGAATTTTTTGCTTTCCTGTTTATTATAGCATAAATCTGTCAGAATTACAAGAAGTTTCTCATAAAAATTTAAAATTTTGATTCAGGCTTGACAAATCCTGAAAAGTATGCTATAATAAATTATGATTTCAAATTTTTTCATATAAGAGAAAGAAGGCGGCTTTCATGAAAATTAAGGTTGCGGAATCCGCCGGATTCTGTTTCGGTGTCAGCCGTGCCGTCGATTTGGTCAACAAGGCACTGGAACAGCACAAGCCTGTCGCAACATTGGGACCTATTATTCATAATACAGATGTCGTCAATGATATGAATCGGCGTGGTGCAAGAATTATTCAGGATGTCAGCGAACTACGTCCCGAAGAATATGTAGTCATCCGGTCGCATGGTGTCGAAAAATCTGTCTATGACCAGATTCATGCACTCGGCAATCCTGTGATTGATGCCACCTGTCCCTTTGTCAGACGCATTCATAAAATTGTCGCTGAAGAAACAGCGAAAGGAAGTTTTATTCTCATCGCAGGTGACGAATCTCATCCGGAAGTACAGGGAATTATTGGACATTGTGACCAAAATTATTTTGTTTTTCGGAATGAAATTGTGCTGAAAGACTTTTTTCAGAATTTGGAAAAAAACTTTTCAAAAAGGCTTGCAATTGTTGCGCAAACAACGTATAATAATATAATATGGGGAGAGTGTTTGAAAGTCCTTCCTGAAAAAGATTTTAATATTGTTGTTTACGAAACTATTTGCAGTGCAACCGAACAGAGACAGTCCGATGCTGCTGCCCTTGCTTCGGAATCTGACTGTATGATTGTCATAGGAGGAAAACACAGTTCCAATACTGTGAAACTTTATGACATCAGCAGAAGACACTGTAAAAGCTATCATATTGAGAATGCGGACGAGCTTGACACTTTAGACCTATCTGATGCTGAGAATATCGGCATTACTGCCGGAGCTTCCACACCGGCACATATTATTAAGGAGGTAATTACTACCATGGAAGAAAATCTGAACAAAACTCCCGAAGTGGAGGAAGACATCGACTTTGCTCAGGCAATCGAGAGTGAAAATTTCAGCAAAAAACTGAGAAATGGAGATAGAGTGAAAGGCTATGTGATGTCTGTCAATAACAGCGAAGTCATTGTTGACCTTGGTGCAAAACAGACAGGCACTGTTCCCGTAAGCGAACTGACCAGCGACCCGACTAAAAAGCCCTCTGATATTGTGAAAGAAGGCGACGAAATCGACCTGATTGTTATTAAAGTCAGCGACCAGGACGGTATTGCTACTCTGTCTAAAAAGAAAGTTGACGAACAGGCTGGCGTTGACAAGGTGATTAAGGCAAAGGAAGAAGGCACTGTTCTTGAGGCTGTTGTCAGCAATGTTGTCAAAGGCGGCGTGAATGTATATTATGAAGGTGTCCGTATTTTTATTCCGGCTTCCCAGACTGGTCTGCCCCGTGAAGCTTCTCTTGATGAACTGAAAGGTCAGACTGTGAAGTTTATTATTCTGGAAGCTCCGGAACGCAAGAAGAGTGCAGTGGGTTCTATCCGTGCCGTTTCCCGTCAGGAAAAAGAAGCTGCAAAGGCTGCTTTCTGGGAAAATGCAGAAATCGGCAAGGAATATGAAGGCGAAGTAAAGTCCCTGACAAGTTACGGCGCATTTGTAGACCTCGGCGGTATTGACGGTATGGTGCATATTTCTGAACTGTCCTGGAACAGAATCAAGCATCCAAGTCAGGTGGTTTCTGTAGGTGATACCCTGAAAGTCTACATTAAAGACCTTGACCCCGAAAAACAGAGAATTTCCCTCGGCTACAAGAAGCCTGAAGACAATCCGTGGGAAAAATTCCAGAGAGACTATGCAATCGGCGATGTAGTAACTGCAAAGATTGTTTCCATCACTTCTTTCGGTGCATTTGCACAGATTATTGATGGCGTGGACGGTCTGATTCATATTTCCCAGCTTGCTGACCGCCGTGTAGAAAACGTGAAGGACGTTGTTTCTGTTGGCGATGAAGTACAGGTGAAAATTATTGGCATTGACCTCGACAACAAGAGAATTTCTATTTCCATGAGAGAAGTAGAAGAAGAAGACTAATTCTGCATTATTAAAATAAAAGCCCTGACAGGTTTCTGTCAGGGCTTTTTTATCAGGAATTTCAAGAAATTCTTTCTACTTTCATCAGGTTTGTCATGCCGGAAATACCCAGAGGAACACCTGCTGTAATCACAACCAGGTCACCTTCCTTGACATAGCCGTGAGATTTAGCAGCAGCAACCGCTTTCGCAAAGAGTGTGTCTGTATTGTCTTCTTCGTCAATGACAAATGGTGTGACACCCCAGCTCATATTCATTTTGCGCTGATTGTCTTCGTCAGTGGTACAGCCAAGAATCGGCACAGAAGGACGGAATTTTGAGATAAGTCTTGCGGTCTTGCCACGCTTGGTAACGGCAATAATCGCTCTGGCATTCAGGTCATGAGCAGTTGTCACAGCTGCATGGGCAATACCCTCATCAATAGAAACATTGTCATTTTCTTTCCGGACGGCGAATTCATGTTTATAGTCAATATTGCCCTCAGTGGTAGAAGCGATTAAATCCATTGTGCGGACAACTTCTACCGGGAACTGTCCGGCAGCAGTTTCTCCGGAAAGCATAATCGCACTTGTACCATCATAAATAGCGTTTGCAACGTCTGTGATTTCTGCACGGGTCGGACGTGGATTGTTAATCATGGATTCCAGCATCTGTGTAGCAGTAATTACCTGTTTCCCGGCATTATAGCCTTTCTGAATTAATTGTTTCTGAATTGCAGGAATTTGTTCAAACGGAATTTCAACACCCATATCGCCACGGGCTACCATGATGCCGTCAGCAGCTTCCAGAATTTCATCAATATTATGCACACCATCCAGATTTTCAATTTTGGCGATAATCCGGACATTGAACCAGCCCAGACTTTCCGTGAATCTTCTCAGATAGTTAATATCCGCAGCAGAACGAACAAAGCTTGCTGCAATAAAATCATAGCCCATTTTTGCGCCAAATTCAAGGTCATTCATATCTGCATCACTCAGATATGGCATGGAAAGCCGTACTCCCGGCACATTAATGCCCTTGTTATTGGAAAGTACACCACCATGAATGATACGGCAGATGACATCTGTTCTGGTAATTTTTTCGGCTAACAGTTCAATCACGCCGTCATTGATTAAAATCCTCGTGCCAACACTGACATCCTGCGGCAGATTCTTGAATGTAACACTTCCGATTTCAGCAGTGCAGGGAACATCGTTTGTTGTAAGAGTGTACATATCACCGTCATGAATTTCTACAGGCTTGTTATCTACAAATTTTTTCAGGCGGACTTCAGGACCTTTGGTATCCAGCATAGTGGCGACCGGAAGCCCAAGTGTTTCCCGGAGTTTGACAATTTCTTCAAATCTTTGTTTATGTGTTGCATAATCTCCGTGAGAGAAGTTGAATCTTGCGACATTCATGCCGGAAAGCATCATATCACGGAGAATTCCCGGTTTGTCCGTGGCAGGTCCTATTGTGCAGACAATTTTTGTTTTTCTGTTGCTCATAAAAAATACGCTCCATTCTGGAATTTTTCTCAAAAATTTTTCCATTTTCATTTTAGCATATGCCTGTTGCAGTTGCAAGAAGTTTTTCTGAAATTTCTGTGAAAATTCTGAATTTCAGCATTTTATGCAAAATTCATCATGCTTGACAGAAAAATAACAATATTTTGCACGAATCAGCTTGCATTTTTCCCAAAAATATGCTATAATAAAATTATATCCGGAATGCCGGAAAAATCAGGAAATGAGGTATTGTTTTATGAACCCGATAGCACTTATGCATATCAAGCCGATGATGGAGAAATTTCAGGAACGTCACCCGAAATTTATTCAGTTTTTCGGCTATGCCGGACAGAATATTGAAGAAGACAGCCTGATTGAAATCAGTGTGACTTCTGCTGACGGCAGAAAAGCAGTCACAAATATCAAACTGTCACAGGAAGATTTGGAATTTGCTAAGAAATTAAAGGAGCTGCTGAAATAATAATGAAAACAAGGAGATTTTTGCATCTTGCCGATTTGCATATCGGCAAGAAGCTTGGGGATTATCCGCTTCTGTCAGACCAGGAAAAAGTATTGGCACAGGCTTGTCAGGTGGCAAAAGACTGTGAAGCTGTCCTGATTGCCGGAGATGTTTATGACAAGCCGAACCCTTCAGCAGAAGCAATGAAAGTATTTGATGATTTTCTGACAAAGCTCTGTCAGATGGGAAAACAAGTGTATCTTATCAGCGGAAATCATGATTCTGCCGGAAGAATTTCTTATCTGGGCAGAATTCTGGAATCCAGTCGGATAACAGTTTCTGCACCGTTTACAGGCGTGTTACAGGCAGCCTGCAAGCCGGAAGATGAGATTCAGATATGGCTGATGCCCTTTCTTACACCAAACCGTGTGCGTGAGTGTTATCCACAAGAAAAAATTAATTCTTATGAAGATGCTGTCCGGATTGTTCTGGCACATTCCAGACTGAATCCGGAAAAAATAAATCTGTTAATGGCACATCAGTTTATTACAGGCGGTCAGACAAGCGAAGAAGAATTTGCTGTCGGCGGTCTTGACAATATCAGTGCAGACCTGTTCCGGGAATTCGATTATGTCGCACTTGGTCACCTGCATATGCCGCAGGCAGTCGGCGGAAGAAAAACAGTTCGCTATGCAGGTTCACCACTGAAATATTCCCTTTCGGAAGAACATCAGAAAAAGTCATTTACTGTCATAGAAATTCAGGATAAACAGCAGATTGAGATTTATCAAATTCCTGTGGATTTGCCGCATGATGTCCGTACTGTCAAGGGCAGTTTTCGGCAGCTTTCCGAAATGGAATTTACACAGGATTATGTACATGTGACTCTGACAGATGAAAATCCTGTCCCTGATGCCAGAATGCGCCTGCGCAGTATCTTTCCGCATATGTGCGGTTTCCGGCTGGAAAATGCAAAACTTCGAAAAGATGCTGCTGTCATTCCGGAACAGACACCACGGCAGCAGTCTCCGGCAGAAATGTTTCGGCTGTTCTATCTGCACCAGAATAATAATCATGAACCTTCAGAAGAACAGATGCAGATTGTTCGGAATATCTTTACACAACTGGAAAGGGAGGAATTATAGTGAAGCCGCTGCAACTTACAATGTCTGCTTTCGGTGTATTCGCCAAAGAAGCTGTTGTTGATTTTGAAAATGCCGGAAAACAAGGCGTGTTTCTTATCTCCGGAAATAATGGTTCTGGTAAAACCAGTATTTTTGATGCCGTTTCTTTTGCCCTCTATGGCAAAACCAGTAACCCCGAACACCGGACTTCCAAAACGATTCATTCCGATTTTTCTCCGGAAAAGGAAAAAACACATGTCTGTCTGAAGTTCTCCCATCAGGGACATATCTATGAGGTTGACCGCTGGGGCAGACTTGATAAAGATAAAAAAATGAATATGTATTCTGTGACACTCTATCAGATAACAGACGGCGAAAAGAAAATTATTGCTGAACGGCAGACGGCTGTAGATGCAAAAATTATCTCCATGCTCGGCATGAATCAGAAACAGTTTTCACAAACTGTCATGATTGCACAAGGCAAGTTTCAGGAAATTGTCAACGCAGAAAGCAAAGACCGTCTGAAACTCTTTCAGGATTTGTTCCGCACAGGCATTTATCAGCAGTTTCAGGAGAGACTGAAAGAAATTTCTTCGGATTATAACCGCAGAATGGAACGCTTGCAGGATACCATTACAGGAGATTTGGAAAGAATTCGCTTTACTGCACAATACCAGCCGAATGCCGGAAGTACTGCTTCTGTACAGCTTAATGCACTTACAGCACAAAATCGGGCAGAAGCACAGAGTCTGGAACAGATGACAGAACAGAAAAATATACAGTATCGTGAACTGGAAACTCTCCTGAATCAGATAAAAGAAGGCGAAATTCTGAATGCTGATTTTCAGGCTTTACAGCAGAAATCAAAGGCGATGCAGAAAATTATCGACCGTACTGATGAGATGAATCAGAAAAAAGAACAGATTCACAATGCACAGAATGCACAGGAAATCAGCAAAACAGAACAATTGCTGCTCCAGTTAAAACGTCAGCTTGACGAAAAAAACAAAAAATATCAGCAGCTTTCTCAGGATGCAGATGTACAGTCCGGAGTTCTTGAACAGTACCGTCAGGAACTCAGACAGGCAGAAGCGAAAGCACAGCAGCTTCCTGCACTCCGTGAACAAGAAAGTCAGCTTGCACAGGCACAGCCTCTCTTTCAGGAATTTCATCAGAAAGAAAAAGAGTATGACCGTCAGAAAGCACAGTTTCTGAAAAAACAAAACGATTATGACCAGTCTGTTGAAATGCATAAAGACCTGCTGAAAAGATTCCTTTCCGGTCAGGCAGGCATTCTTGCAGAACAGCAGCTCCGGGAGAATCAGCCGTGTCCAGTGTGTGGTTCTGTTCATCATCCAAACCCGGCAGAAAAAAATGAACATACACCCTCTCAGGAACAAGTCCAGAATGCAGAAACGCTCCGCAATAAAAAAGAACAGGACTTTCAGAAAAGTTCACAGGTTTGTGTCAGACTTAAAGCTGAACTGGATACCCTCCGGCAGAATCCTGTACTTGCTTCTATGAATGAAGGACAACTGGTGCAAAGCCTTGCATCCTGCCGTCAGCAGATACATACACTCGAAGATAATCTCCTCAACGCTCAGAAACAAGCCCAGAAACAGGAAAAATTATATTCCGGTATTATGGCAAATCTCGAACAGCTTGCAAAAGATAAAACTTCCTTACAGAAGGAAACCGATGCACAGGAAACGGCTTTCCGGAATCTTCTTGAAAAATATGATTTTCAGGACGAAGCTGCTTATCATGCCGCTGTACTGGAAACTTCTGTCATTCGCAAACTCGAAAAAGAAGTCAATGGCTGCCGTGCCGAATATATTTCTCTCCGGGATGCTGTGAGAGAATTACAGGCAAAAACTAGCGGAAAACAGTCTGTTTCTCTCAATACGCTCCGGACAGAACGTCAGCAGAAAGAATCTGCCTATCATCAGACAGAAGAAACACTCCAGATGCTGGCAAGCCATCTTTCTGCTAATCAGCAGATTGAAACGGCTTTGCAAAAGAATCTTCAGGAAGCGGATAAAATCCGTATAGAATGGGGACTCTATGCTGATTTGTACAAGACCGTCAGCGGACAGAAGGGAAGCAGTCAGGCGAAATTACAGCTGGAAACTTATGTACAGCAGTATTATTTCCGCCGTGTTGTTTTCTATGCAAATCAGCGGCTTTCTCTTCTGACAGGGGACAGATTTATTCTCCGTTGCAGTGAGACTGCGCAGAATCTCCGCACACAATCCGGACTCGGTTTGGAAGTACTTGATAATACAACAGGACAGTGGCGGAATGTGGGAACACTTTCCGGTGGTGAATCGTTCCTGACTTCGCTTTCTCTTGCATTGGGGCTTTCTGATGCTGTACAGGAAACAAGCGGCGGCATGGAACTCGATGCTATGTTTATTGACGAAGGGTTCGGTACACTTGATGACCAGTCACTGCATCAGGCTGTTGAACTGCTCGGAAAACTTGCCGGCGGCAACCGGCTGATTGGTGTCATTTCTCATGTCAGTGTCCTGAAAAACCGTATTGATTCACAGATTCAGGTTATCCGTAC
>DJXC01000101.1 GCA_002449575.1 Ruminococcus sp. UBA7014 | reverse complement strand
AAACAGGCAAGGATTTGAAAATATTGCTGTTCACAACAGCTAAGAAATATTATAGCATAATTTCCGGAGCTTGTCAAGTAGTTTTCCGGAATTTTTTCAATATTCCAGCTGAAGGAGTTTTTCAATATGTTCTTCCTCATGATTCTGTATCAGGAACTGTGAAACCAGTTTGAAATTATGATTAATATAATTTCTGTAAATCGCATTATCTTCATGCAGGGTGACTGTCATCAGCACAGCGAGCGGAATTTTATAGGCAGGGTTTTTCAACTGCCGGAAGAAAATTTTTCTTCTTGCGTTGTCTTTTTCTGTCCAGAAACGGAAAAGCAGGTTTTCATCTCCGGCTTTTTCTTCGTTGATTTCAATCCGCACATGGCAGCCGTTTTTATACAGATGCAGAAGCCGGATATTATCAAATAATCCTGAGCCGCCGCATTCTGTGGTATCATGAATGGCGAGTTTTTTCAGTTCCGTACAGCAGGAGAATGCATGTTTGCCAATTCGGACAACATGTTCCGGAATATGCATCTGCAAAAGTCCGGCACAGCCGAGAAAAGTATTCCGGGGGATTTCTTTCAGACTTGTCGGAATCCGTACTTGCTGGAGACTGACACAGTTCATGAAAGTACCTTCGCCGAGTTCAGTCAGCGTTTCCGGAAGATTAATGTTTTCTAAGCGGAAACAGTCAGCAAATGTCCATTTCTGAATATTCCGGATACCAGGCGAAAACTTCACAGAAGTCAGATTCCAGCATCCGGCAAACGCACGGAAACCAGTTTCTTCGACATGTTCCGGAATGTTCAGTGTTTTCAGGCTGGTACAACGTTCAAATGCACTGATGCCGATTGTGTGCAGTTCCGCCGGAAACTGGAGTTCCGGAAGGGAAGCACAATGAAAAAACGCTCTGTTTCCGATAGTCTGTACAGTATCAGGAATTTTAACATTCCGGAGACTGTAACAGCCTGAGAAAGTTTCTGTCGGAATTTCTTTCAGATTTGCCGGAAGAACTGCTTCCGGCAGACGGGAACACTTCATAAATGCACTTTGTTCCAGTGTTTCAGGAGTTCCGGCGAAGGTAAGCTGCCGGAGTTCCTTGCAATCATAAAAAGCATGATTTCCGATACAGGTGACAGAATCCGGCACAGTGAATTCTTTGACAGCCGGATTCCGGAAAAACTGCCATGCTTTTATTTTATCTTCCTGCATAAAAATACTCCTCATGATAATTTTTATATCTCTGTTACAGATTCAGCGGCGAGCGAAATAACAGCCAGTACATCAGTACAACATGGATTGTCAGTGCAAGAATATTCAATATCCAGAAATAGGCTTTTCTGGTTTTGTGATGAAACAGCTCCATACCGCCGAGCGCACCGGGCGCACCACCAAAAAATGCCATCAGAAACAATACTTTTTCCGGAATTCTCCATGCATGTTTTTGGGCTTTGTCCTTATCCACATGATATAAAATAAATGTGATAATATTAATTAATATATAATATATAATAATAGCTATATTCATAATTCTGAATCTCCTCTGTCTTATTATAGCAGATTATCTGGTATCTGTCAAGAAAAAAGCCAGTCATTTATGAGAATCCGGTCTGACAGCAAAAAATTCCGGAGCTGATAAAAAATCAGTTCCGGAATGAAAAGAAGATTATTTTAAAGGGCAGTCAGATTCTTTTACCAATCCGACAATTAATTTCATAATGTTCAGGGAGTCCGCAGCTTCCGGCTTGCTGTTCTGGTTCATATCGCCATTTTTGAGTCCCTTGTCAGTAAGCTTTTCTTTTCCCAGCAGCGCATTGTTCATGGTGATAACATCCAGAATATCAACTTTTCCGCTTTCATCAGCATCGCCCCAGACAATATCATCAGAAGAAGGCGTTTCTGTCGGCGTTTCTACAGGTGCGCTTCCGGAAACCATTCCGTAAACAATGCCACAGCCGACTGTTGACATATAGACTTTTCCGAATTCGTTCATATCACCAACAAGATAGTTGCCGTTGCCTGTACCGCCATAAAGATGTTTTGTGTTAATGCAGTCCCATGTTTTTCCGGCATCGGTAGAACGATAAATGCCTTCTGCATCTGTTTCCGAGGGCTTGCCGTACATGTAGAGTGCGTTGACATCACCTTTCTTTTCCGGTGCGCCATAACCCATTGTTTTGCAGTAAGAAACATTATCAAGCTTTTCAGAAGTGATAGAGCCGTCATCTGCTACTTTGACATGATACATACCATACCAGCCGCCTGCAAGCATCAAGTCGCCCTTTGTGCCGAGATAAGCAATTCTTCCGGCACTGTCGCACTGGTCATACATGCAGATGTCTGTACTCTTGAAAGTCTTGCCGCCGTCCTTGCTGACACAGAATTTATACTGTGCATCACTGGCATCTGGCTCATCTTTGGAATAGAACCAGCTTGAATTATAATAAGTTACATAAGCGTAAACAGTTTCCGGGTCATCCGGTTCAATCAACAGCATAGTCGGCTTAGAACCGTAAGCAGAGGGAATACCTTCACAGGAAGTCCATGTTTCGCCCCAGTCATCACTGTAAGAAACGCTGCTGCTGTCCTTGCTGGTATTGAAAATTCTGTAAGTAGACTTATCAAGCTGTGCGATGGCAAGTTTTCCGCCTTTCACAGCTGCCGGGAAAGCAGTCCAGCTTTTGCCTCTGTCAGTGGTATAATAGCCGCTGCCGTTATCGCCTTCGGCAATTCTTGCCCATACGTCAGTATTCTGCGCACATACGGCAATTGCAGAAGTACTGCCCATATTTGGCTGATACTGCAAGCCGATTTTGTCCGGAGATTCATGTACAAAACCGTCATAGTCACCGATAGCAGACAAATCCAGACCATCTGCTGTGCTGGTAAAGTCCAGAGAAACAACTTCTTCAATACCATCTGGATGGAATGTGAAGACCGGACGTTTTTCCGGGTCAGTACTCCAGATATTTTCAGCAATAAATACGCCGTTGCCGGAAGTGATAAACATTCTGTCAGAATTGCGGGGGTCAGTAACAACTGTACCAGACCAGTGAATTGCTTTGTCCCGAATCCATGCATAACCGCCATCCTGAAGATATTCCGAAATAGGTTCTTGACCCCATCCGGCAGATTTTCCGGGAGTAAAGTTTTCCCAAGTCTTTCCGCCGTCAAAGGAGCGGAAATACTGGTCGCCCCATGTTGCGCCGTGTTCATCCGTCCATGCCTGCCAGAGCTGGTCTTCCCACTTGCCGCATGTACCTGCAATCATATGGTCAGGATTGGAAGGGTCAGCCCATACAGAGCCGAAGCCTTTTGCACTGTCCAGAATCTGTGTAACTGTTCCGGTTTTCGGTTCATAACGATATCCCCCGCCGGATGCACCGTTGAATGCCAGTCCGGCAATATAGGTAATCAGCAGATTACCGTTTGCATCAATATTGATACGGGAAGGAAATACATCTGTTGGAAGGTCTTTGCTTAATACAGAAAATTTATCATCTTTTGTGCTGGCAACATGAACATTTTCCGTACCTTTTGCAGAAGTGCCGACATAGACTTTTCCGCCGGTGATGGCAATTGCTGCAACACCGTTCTGATGATTATATTCATCACTGGTAACAGAACGTGCGAGTGTTTCTGTCCATGTAGGCCATTTGGTAGTTTCAGAAAACAGTCCTAAATCATCATAGCCCTTGACTGGAGACCATGTTTCGCCGCCGTCTGTAGATTTAATCAGTGCAGATTCTGACTTGTCATCACAGGTAACATCACCGCCGGCATAGATAACTTTCGGATTATCGGGGTCAACAGCAATAGATTCACCGCACTGTCTGCCGTCACCGTTGCCCATGACTTTAATCAGATTTGTGACATCAATTTCCTTGAATGTTTTTCCGCCGTCTGTCGTTTTGAAGATAACAGTTTTTTCAGCGGAGAAGTAAGCACATCCGCAGAGAAAATAAACAGTATCATCATCTGTGGGGTCAACTGCCATTGCATCAACACTGAGCAGACCTCTGTCAGCATCATTGATAAAATCCAGAAGCTGTTCCCAGCTTTCAGTTTCATAGTTATATTTATATGCGCCGCCTACGTCAGTCCGGGCATACATGACATCTTTTCCGGTCACGATACCGGAAACAAATCCGCCGCCACCGATTCTCATTGTTCCCCATGTATAGGAACTTTCCAGTGAAGCGGCATTCGCCGTAAAACCTGCCGGAAGTGCAGCAGCACTGCAAAGAATTGCAATACTTGCAGCCGCTGCGGCTGCTCTTTTCCAGATTTTCATAATTAATTCCTGTCCTCTCTTTATATTTATAGTATTTATATTTTTTGCTGAACTTTCAGCATATATTTTTATTTTACTATATCTCACACAAAAATGCAATAGTTTTTTGAAAAAAATTCTCCTCTCTGCAAAGAAGCAGAGAGGAGAATCTATTACTTTCCAAGCTTACGCTTGTTTCCGTTTTCGTCCATCACATAAGTATGTTCAAGCTGGTCAGTCAGATTTCTTCTGAATTCTGCACGGTACTGGTTACGGAGCTGCTTCTGTTCCTGTTTTTCTTCTTCAGTCAGACCTTCAGCTTTGGATTTGTGGGCGAGTTGGTTAATCCTTTCAATCAGATGCTTTTCCAAGAAAATCACTCCTTTCTGAAAAATTACAAAAAAACAGCGATGGCAAAACCATCGCTTTCCTTGAGATGAAATCAAATAATGGGGGGAATTGGGGGATTAATTAAAATTCATTTCAACTCACATGAAACTTAAGGGGGAATTTCTTAATCCATTTATAGTATATCCCATAAAACTTAAAGAAATCTTAAATTTTTTAAAAGCGATTATTTTTTGTAAAAACAGTTTGGGTCTTTCTGATGATAATCCTGAAAGACAGCATAGCAAAGACATTTCAGACCGCCACGACAGGCAGCGGCATGTTCACATGCGAGGCATTCTGCCGGAATACTGTGTTTGCGCAAGTCTTGTAATATTTCTGAATTCAGGTATAAATCCAGCAGGTTTTCTTTCAGCAGACTGCCGATTTTTATCGGCATTCTCCGGCAGGGAAGCAGATTACAGTGTTCATCAATTGTGAAAAAGCTGTCTCCGGCTTCACAGTGATAAATTCCCTGACTGCACCCACTTAGAAACTGCAAAGCTCTTCCGGTTTTAACGAATGTTTTCCGGAATAATCCGTGATTCTGCCGTGCTTCTCCGGCAAGTTCACTGACAAATTTCTGCAATTCTTCTGCTGACAGACAATTTTTTCTGTCAGCATGTCCGAAAGGTATCATTCTGTCCGTCCAGAAATAATCTACTTTTTGTTTCCGGCAGATTTCGCAGACTTCGTGCAGACAGTGCTGATTTGTCCGGCTGACTGTAAAGGAAACGGATACCGGAATGTGATATTTTTTCAGCATTCTGATACCAGAAACAGCCTTGTCAAAATTACCTTTTCCACGGATGCTGTCATGAATTTCCCTGCTGCCGTCTACAGAAACCTGAATATATTTGAGTTTCTGATATTCAGCAAGTTTTTTTGCAGTTTCTTTATGAATTAATGTTCCGTTTGTCAGGAGTGCAAATGTCATGCCCGTTTCTGTGATGGCATCCAGTACCGGAAATAAATTACGGCTCACTAACGGTTCACCGCCTGTCAGGTTGATATGTCCCTTTGCATTCCAGTATTTTCGGAACTGATTGAGCTGCTGCAAAACGGAAAGCAAAGTTTCAAGCTTTAAATCTTGTGCATAATCCGTCTGATAGCAATGCGAACATCTCAGATTACACTGATTGGTGATATGCCACTGAAACAGAAAATTCTGAATCAATCTGCACCGCCTCCGCCGCATCCGCCCCCGCAGCCTGAGCTACAGCCGGAACTGCATCCGGAGCTGCATCCGAAATAATCATTGTCAGAACTGCCGCCGCCTCTGCTGTTTGATTTTTTTAAACTTTTAATAACAATTGAAACTGTAAAAACAATAAAAATAAAGCACATAAAAATCTCTATATTTGAATTTTCTTTTGCAGAGGCGGAAGACATGTCCGCATAAACCTGACTGAAATCTATCTCTGCATAATTCATGCTGATTCGGGAAACAGTATTATCAAAATATCCTGTGTCCTTCATGACAACTGTTTCAGCATATGCACTTTTTGCATTCAGACCAGTATCAGAAGTTTCTAAGCCATTATAAATTTCACCTGTATTATCAGAATGATAGAGATTGCCATTATATAATTTATAACTTGCAATCGTGTCCGGTGCATGAATAGAAAGATATGCATTGTCAATTTCCTTGCTGAAATGATTGCCAATAAATCTGTAAGAAAATACACAACTGTCATTCAGCCGCTTGACAACATCTGTGACAGTATAGCTGACATCATATGTGACAGTCTGGTTGCTGACCGTGTAATACCAGCAGACAGTATTATCCTCAGAATCAGAAGTCAGTTCGACATTATAAGGCTCGCTGTTGATATGTCCTTCCTGAACAGTGATATCGCCGAACTGTTCCAGCTCGGACAAAGATTTATGAATCTCTTTATAAAACCTGTGAAATTCTCCGGATTTATAAGTTAAAGTCCACGTTTCTGTGATTTCTGCACTGCCGTCTGGCTGTAAGATGACATTAAAATCTGCTTTGTCTATCTGGTAAACTTTATCATCTGCGGCTGCTGTTACCGGACGGACAATTCCCGGCAACAGCAGAAACATCATGAAAAATAACAGTAATCTTTTCATAAATTCTTGACCATTTCGAGTGCAAGCCGCATCATATCTGTAAATCCTGTCTGACGTTCTTCAGCAGATGTGAATTCATGCCGGAGCGGACAGTCAGAAACTGTACAGATACAAAGTGCTTCCTTTCCGGCTCTGGCGGCATTCATGTAAAGTGCAGCAGATTCCATTTCAATGCCGAGTACATGCATTTTTGCCCAGTCTTCCAGAGAATTTGCATCATCATAGAACATATCACTACAGAACAGATTTCCAGTTTTCACCGGAATGTTTAATTTCTCTGCCGTTTCGGAAGCTGTTTTCAGTAATCTGAAAGAAGCAATCGGCGCAAATGTTCCCGGCAGACGGTACTGCATGGCAAAATTGGAATTTGTACAGGATGCCTGACCAAGTATCACATCACGAAGCTTGACTTCCGGAGCGATTCCGCCGGCTGTGCCAATTCTGATAATACTCTGTACAGCAAAGAAATGATACAGCTCATAAGAATAAATGCCAATGGACGGAATACCCATGCCGCTGCCCTGTACAGATACCGGAATTCCCTGATATGTTCCTGTATAGCCAAGCATTCCACGGATTTCGTTGACACATTTCGGATTTTCAAGATAGGTTTCAGCGATGAATTTCGCTCTCAGCGGGTCGCCGGGCATCAGCACAACAGGTGCATAATCGCCTTTCTGTCCCTGTAAATGTGGTGTAGACATAAAATACAGCCCCTTTCGGATAAATTTATTTTTGAATTTTCTTGCCTTTCTGCCCGATTTTGCTTTCTGTGCCGTTTTTCAGCCGTTCTATATTGGAACGATGCATATAGATAATCATAGCAGCCATAATGCACAGAACGGCAAAATGCAGAAACATCTGATGCAGTGTGAATTCCTGTCCATGAATGTCATTCCAGAAATACTGCGCTCCGAATGTCACAAACGGACAGCAGGCTGTTGCAATTATTGAGGACAGACTCACATATTTGGAAATTATCAGTATTGTTGCAAAAATACCAATCAGGATTAAAAATACTCTCCAGTCCAGAATCAGAAAGATAGATACCCCGACAAGTACACCCTTTCCGCCCTTGAATCCGTGATACAAGGGGAACACATGCCCAAGAATCGAGAAAATACCGGCAATACATCCGAGAAAATATAAATCTGTATCTGTACCGGAAATCATTCTGCCAAACATCTGGCTGAGTAATACAGCAATCATGCCTTTTGACAAGTCCCCGATTAAAGTTAGCAAGGCACAGCCCTTTCCAAAACAGCGGAGTGTGTTTGTCAGCCCAGCATTTCCGCTGCCGAAATTCCGGATATCTTCATGTTTTAATACTCTGACCGTCAGAATCGCAGAATTGATGCTCCCAAACAGATAACCCAGTGCAGCAGCAATGATACAGGATAGAATTATCATGATAATATCCCCCTGTTATGCATCATTCCGGTTGCGTTCACGGACTATCATCCGGATAGGTGTACCCTCCATACCGAATGTTGAACGTATCTGATTTTCAATATATCTCTGATAAGAAAAATGAAACAAATCCGCTCTGTTTACGAATAATACAAATGTCGGCGGTTTGGAAGATGCCTGTGTCATATAATAAATTTTCAGTCTTCTGCCTTTGTCAGACGGCGGCTGCACTCTTGCCACAGCATAGGCAAGAATATCATTCAGCATACCTGTGCTGATTCTCATAGAATTCTGCTGATAAACATGTTTAATCATCTCGAACAGTTTTTCAACACGCTGACCTGTTTTCGCTGAAATAAAGATAAACGGCACATAGGACATAAAACTGAAATCCTGTTCCAGTTTTGTCCGGAATTCGTTCATAGTTTTATCTGTCTTTTCGACAGCGTCCCATTTATTGACAGCAACAATACAAGCTTTGCCCTGTTCGTGGGCATATCCGGCGACTTTGGAATCCTGTTCAGTGAATCCGGTAGTTGCATCAATCATAATGACACAGACATCTGCACGGTCAACAGCCATATAAGCCCTTAATACGCTGAAATGTTCAATTTTTTCAGTAATTTTGGATTTTCGCCGGATACCGGCAGTATCAATAAAAACATATCTGTCTTCGCCATGTTCAATAATGGTATCTGTTGCATCACGGGTTGTTCCGGCAATATCAGAAACAATCACACGTTCTTCTCCGGCGATTCGGTTAATCAGGGAAGATTTTCCGGCATTCGGCTTGCCAATAACAGCAACTCTGATATCTGTTTCTTCATAGTCGTCTGTATCTTCTTCGGGGAAATGTTTGATAATTTCGTCAAGCATATCGCCTGTACCGTGACCATGCACAGAGGAAATGGGAAATGGTTCGCCGATTCCCAGATTATAAAATTCATAGACATCCATAGGAATTTCACCAAGGGTATCGCATTTATTGACAGCGAGAACAACAGGTTTTCCGGATTTCTGGAGCATATCTGCAACGGCATAGTCATTCGCTGTCACACCGCTGCGGACATCTGTTACAAATACAATTACATCTGCATGAGAAATGGCAAGTTCTGCCTGCTGTCTCATGAGAGTGAGCATTTTATCATCTTCCTTTGGTTCGATACCGCCGGTATCGACTACCATAAATTTATGTTCTCTCCATTCGCATTTGGAATAGATTCTG
Organism: Ruminococcus sp. UBA7014; assembly: GCA_002449575.1. Classification (GTDB taxonomy): domain Bacteria; phylum Bacillota; class Clostridia; order Oscillospirales; family Ruminococcaceae; genus UBA3855. The sequence continues at coordinate 977 of DJXC01000101.1, read as the reverse complement.
TCACGGGTGACACCGGGAGTATCTTCCACGATAGAGAGTCTCTGTCCGATTAATTTATTAAATAATGTTGATTTTCCGACATTTGGTCTGCCGACAACGGCAACAACGGGTAACGGCATGTTATCTCCTCCTTTATTTCAGAACTGATAGTTCATCAGTTCTCTGGCAAAAAATCTTGTATAATACTGTTCTCCGTTCACTGCAATATAATACTCACAGCAGTGATGCGTGAAATTCCAGAATATATCTGTAATTTTTCCGATATGCTCCGGATGGCTCACAATCCGGACAGTTTCACCATAGACGAATTCCGGCGGTTCAGATAATACTTTTAATTCCATAACAGGAAGTTTCAGCTCTCTGGCAGATTCCGGCTGAAAAAGTATTGCTGTCTGATTATCTGTATCTAAATCAAATGCAACTACTTTATCACATAGTTTATTTTCTCGGATGACTTTGCTGTTGAAACAGACACCCCACATAGAAACACTTCTTTCTGATTAGTATTCATTGCCAAGCATGGCATCCAGAAGCTCGAATCCGTCACTGTGGGTAATCTGAATTTCAATATCCAAAGCCTTTTCTACATCAGGAATATGCAAATCATCCAGAAAAACATCATCATTCCGGCGAATCATACTGCTCGACAGCAATAATTTATCGCCTAAAGGCTTGCCTTTGAGCTGGGCGATTAAATCCTGTGCCGTGATTAAGCCCGTCACAGTGATAGTTTCTCCGAAAAAGTCATTCCTGATACAATATACATGGCAGGTCAGACCCGGAAATTTTTCTTCGGCTTCTCTGGCGAGTCCGCATAAGAATTCATAAGGGCTTCTGCCGGTGGCGATTGAAACAGTACGGGGCAGATTTTCAGAATCAGCAATTGCAAGAGCTTCATGAAATTCATCTGCAAGAGAGCGGAGCATCCCGACGCCATTTTCATACTGCGGATATTCTTCATAATAATCAGCATCCGG
>DJXC01000073.1 GCA_002449575.1 Ruminococcus sp. UBA7014 | reverse complement strand
TTATCCGGAAGATTATCAGAAATCCACTCGATGCTGAAGAATGCGAAAATGATACTTATCTTTCTGCATGGCAGTCAATTCCGCCCAACCAGCCGAAAAGCCTGAAAGCCTATCTTGCTGTTATCGCCCGGAATACTGCCTGCCGGAAATGGGAATATCTCAGCGCAGAAAAACGCAATCCCGAAATGCTGATTTCTCTTGATGAACTCGGCGACAGTATTCCAGATGCTTCCGGAATGGATTGTTCGGATGACGAACTGAAAGAACTGATTAACAGCTTTCTGGCAACTGTCAAGAAAGACCAGAGAAAAGTTTTTTTATTAAGATACTGGCGGTTCTGTTCTGTACAGGAAATTAGTGACAGAACCGGTTTCAGCAAATCCAAAGTAGAAAGTATACTATTCCGCACAAGAAACAAACTGAAGAAATATCTACAGGAAAGGGGCTTTACATCATGAAACGAGAAGAATTACAAAGAATGCTTTCTCAGGTGGATGAGAAATACATTTCTGAAATTACTGAATCGGAAACGACTTCTGAAATTGAATATGCTGACGAAGTTTCCGGAGAAGTGGAAGTTGTGACACATATTTCTCACTGGAGGAACTGGGCTGCCGCCGCTGCTGCACTGCTTTTCTGTATCGGGCTGGGTTCGTTTCTGATTCGTCCGGCAATACAGCGTTCACAATTTGAAGTTGCCGATTCCGCCGGATGCTATGACTTTATCGACAGTTTAACAGAGGAAACACTTGATAACTATTTCCTGAATGAGATTGAGAATCTTCCGGATTTTCCTTTGACAGAAATTTCAGACTCTTTATCAGCAGAAAATACAAATCCTGTTATCGGAAAAAATTTGTTTAATACAATGAAAGTTTCTTTTTCTGAAATGCATGAATGTGCAGAAATCAGTATGGTCAATCCCGGAACTGGTGCAGTCATTGCCCGTGTATGGGATAACATGCCTGATTTAGATTTCAGTCAGGCAAAGGCATATCATATTGATGATTATGATGTCGATTTCTATGGAGCTTTTCTGGATGCAAGTATAGAACCTATGCCCGCCAGTCAAAGCTTTTTCAGCTATCACGGCAGAATGTATCATCTTTATACAGATGCCCTCAGCAAGAAAGAGACTATCCGGCTTGTCTATGAAATCTTAGATTCTGATTTTTCTGCAAAACAGCTTTATCTCGAATATGGCATGTCGGACGAAGATTTCATTCCGTATTTCACCTATGCGAAACCGGACGTTTCCAATCTGGATTATTATGATGAAACAGTTCTGTCTGAACAGTATGGTGATGCTTATGAAAACAGTGTGGATAATATTGCTCCTCCGGTCGCTGAAAAATATTTCAGTGAAGCGGAACGGCTTTTCCTGAACAGTGGCACTGATAAGTCTGCAAAATTCAACATGTCAAATCCGGAACACTCTCTTGTGCTGTCGATTTATGATAATCCTCAGATTGATATGAATACATTTACAACGCTCACTTCCTGTCATCTTGATGATTATAATATTGACTTTTACGGACTGTATAAATATCATGACGGCAACCCGATTCAAAATTCTACAATGGGAATTTTCCAGTATCATGATAAATTATATATCCTGAATGTAACAAATTTTACACGGCAGGAAACAATGAAACTCGTTTATGAAATTCTGGATTCTGATATTTCTGCTGAAAGCCTGTATCAGCAGTACTGCGGTGATATCGTTCATATGGAAGATTCACGCATTATCACTCTGGAAGATGCCAATGAACTGGAATTCTGCAAAGGTATGATTCCCCAGCTTGATACGCTTATGGGCGAAAATGAACAAATCAATCACAGAAATCTCGGCATGGACGGCGAATATGTTTATGATAATCTCTATGATGACAGTGATTTGCTTCTTGACAAAGATTCTCTGAATTATCATCAGAATGAAGATGGTGAACAGCTTTCCTACAGTTACAGCAATCCGGAATGTTATCTGCATATCATCTATACTTCTTTTCTGCCGGATAATGTAAATCTTGCGGAACATTACAGCCCGAAAGTTACTTTACAATATCCATTCAGCACACCGGTAAAGGGTCAGGACGAAAATTCCAGACTGAGAAAATGGGATTTCTGGCTTGATTTAGGTACATGTTATATAGGACTTGACGGATATTGTTCTATGAATCAGGAAGATGCTTTTATCAACGGGCTGAATCATATTCTTGTTTTACAGTCTCAGACACAGTATGAATATGAAACAACGCTCATGCAGATGAATCAGCTTGATTTCTGCAAAAATCTCATTCCGCAGATGACAGAAGTCAATGATATGAAATTCGACAGCAGTATTGATGCAAGCAGTGCAGCACCAGAAGAAAGGGCTTATATTGTTCTCTATTACTGGAATGAGGCAAGAGACAAAGGCTTCTCAGCAGATTTTTCCAATCTGAATATAGATTTGATGGATGTAGCTGTTCCTGTTTTCACGGCTGACCATCTGACAGAAGAAGAACTCCTGAAAGCAGGTGTTTCCGCAGAATATAAGGGCTTTATCATTCAGCATAAAAAAGGCATTATCAACATTGCCTTAAACTGTGAAATTGCTGATATGATGCCTTGGATAACAGAATTAAAATCTCTGCTTGAAACATATGATTCTGAAAATACAGATTTACAGCAGTTTAATCAAAATGAACTCTGGGGCGGACTTGTTCCGGAAATCCAGAAAATCGGTAATCTGGAATTTCAGGGAATTACACCTGTTTCTCCTGATGATGTCGATGCTCTTAATTATCAGGTGCTGTATCAGGAAAAGAACAATCCGGAACATCAGATAACTGTGATTTACAGTGAAAGCTATCCTGTACAGACAGAGGCAACCCCTCTCATGATAGAAGAACTTGACGGCAACCTGCAAATCGAATCAGGTCAGTATGAACATTTTGAACTGCTGATTGACTGTCATGGCTATTATGTGCAGATAACAGGCGAAAACTGTAATAAAGAAGAACTGGACAGCTATACAATGGCACTCTCTGAAAATTATAAATCCAGTCACTGAAATCAGAAAAGACTGCTCTACAGCAGTCTTTTTGTTTGTGTAAACTGTTGAAAATCGCTTGACAAGCTGTCAAAAATATGTTATAGTAAAAACAGGAAAAATCTGCCTGCGAGGGGAGGAAACAGTTTGCATAAAATTAGTATTTTATTACTGCTGTGCGGAACATTATTTCTGAACGGCTGTTCTTCGATTGTAGAATTTTCATCGCCGACTGTGCCGCTGGCAACAACCAGCTATACAGATTATACAGAAATTACCTCTCCGGAAACGGTCAGGGCAACTTTTCCCCACAGGGAAACCGAATCAGAAACAGTCATACAGGAAGAAGCTTCTCTCTGTGAAATACTCTATCAGGAAATCAGTCAGTATAAAACTGTGATACAGTTCGACAGAAAAATTGATACAGAAGAAATGGCTCTTGCTGTCAGCGAACTGGAGCGGAAACATCCGGAAATTTTCTGGATAAACGGCTATTCTATGAAATATAATGACGTTTCCGCAGAAGTCGTGCTGAAAGTCATGAATCATTATCAGCCGGAAGACCTCCGCAGAATGAGTGCGGAACTGGATAATGCCGTCAATGAGATTTTAGCAACAGTCAATCCGTCAGATTCTGACTATGAAAAAGCACTACAGATTCATGATTATCTGGTGACACATACGGAATATGACGAAGCCGCTGTCAATCAGGGGAAAGGTCTCTGGAGTACGGCTTACGGCTGCCTGATAAATGAACTTGCAGTCTGTCAGGGCTATTCACAGGCATTTCAGATATTAATGAACCGGCTCGGCATAGAATGCGGCATCTGTTCCGGAGATGCCAAAGGCGAAGCCCATGCATGGAATTATATCAAGTTAAATTATCAATATTACTGGGCAGATGTCACATGGGATGACCCTGTTTCGGAAAATCATAATTTTGACTGGGTGCATCACGGCTATTTTCTGATTGATGATAATATGCTGCTGCGAAGCAGAACATTCGAGACAAACGGACAGTTTGTCCCGCTGTGTGTTTCTCTGGATGAAAATTATTTTGTCCGGAACGGGAATTATTTACAGGAATATTATTTTTCCGAAATTGACAGACGGCTGACAGAACATGCTGACGAAGGCAGAATTGAGGTCATGTTTGCCACATGGGAAGCCTATCAGATGGCAATACAGGACTTGTTCGTGAATGAAACTGTCTGGAATGCTGAAATTTTCCGGGAAACAGGCGGAAATATTACTTATCAGCAGGATGATGATATGTATGTTCTGAGACTGATTTTTACAGTCAATGACTAAAAAGCAGAACAGGAGAAAAATTCATGCTTTCAAAAAAAGAACTGGAAATACAGGTACTCTGTGAAGAATTTTATAAAGCCCTTTCACAGTTTCACAACGGGATAATATTTCATAAAAAAGTAAATGTGAATTATATTGAGTCGGCAATCACGATGCTGGAACGCAACTATCCGGAAATTTTCTGGCTGGAGGGCTATTCTGTGAAATATAATAACGATTTTGCAGAAGTGACTTTCAAGATAATTCATAATTATAAAGCGGATGCCCTGAAAAAAATGAGTACAGCAATGTATCAGAAAATCAAGGCAATTCTCAAAATCACAGCAGGCAAGACTTCGGCTTATGACAAGATACTGGCTGTGCATGACTATCTGATTGCACATACTGTCTATGACAAGCCGAAAACTGCCGGCAGAAGTCTCCGGCATACAGCATATGGCTGTCTTGTCGAAGAAAAAGCGGTCTGTGAAGGCTATTCGAGAGCGTTTCAGCTTCTGATGAAATCGCTGAAAATAGAATGCGGCATGTGTTCTGGCATTGCAAAAAAAGACCGGCACGGCTGGAATTATGTCAAGCTGGGGCTGAATTATTACTGGATAGATGTCACATGGGATGACCCTGTTTATCAGAAGAAAAACTCTGAATTTGAAAAATGGATACAGCATGATTATTTTCTGCTGAATGATGAAATGCTGTTCCGGACACGGAAGTTAAACAGAGAAAATCTGTTTGTGCCGTCATGCCGTTCCATGAAAGAGAATTATTTTGTCAAGAATAAATTATTCTTTAAAGATTATAAATTCTCTGAAATTGATAAGCTCCTGACCGCTCATGTGAAAGACGGCAGAATCGAAATGATGTTCGAGTCAAAAAAAGATTTGCAGAACGCTGTCAAAGACCTGTTCGAGAATAAAAATTTCTGGAATGCGAGAATATTCGAGTCGAAAAACGGCAGAAAAGGCGGTTCTGTGAACTATCAGACAAATGAAGATTTATATGTTCTCCGGATTATGTTCAAAATCAATCCGTAATACTGACAGCGACAAATCGGAATTTTATGGAGAAGGTATCATGTATAGTAA
>DJXC01000213.1 GCA_002449575.1 Ruminococcus sp. UBA7014 | reverse complement strand
TGGTCTTCTTTATGCAGGCAGGGTTTGCCATGGTGGAAACAGGGTTTACCAGAGCTAAAAATGCCGGAAACATTATTATGAAAAACCTTATGGACTTCTGTATCGGTACAGGGTAAAATTTTCATCTACGATGTGGAAGATGTGGTAAAAATCCGTACAAACGAACACGGTTATGATGCTTTGCAGGATTCTCCGCAGCCAAAGGTCTCTTAATTCCAGAAAAATTTGTGAAGCGCATGATGAAAATACCCCTGTATTCCGTCATACAGGGGTGCTTTCAGCGTTTCGGTCAATAAATTATGTGGGAATACTTGATTTTTTGTTTGTTTTGTGCTAGAATAAAAGTATTCTGATTATCATACACATGCAAAGGGGCGTAATTCTATGCACAGAATAAAATATCTGCCAACAGAAATCATCAAGGGATTTCCTGTTCGACCAGGCATATATCTGCTTAATGGTGCTACACCGCTGAATGATACTATTAATTTTACTGTTCGTTCTGCAAATGCAACTTCCTGTTCTGTTGTGCTGTTTCACAGAAAAGACAAAGAACCGTTTGCCGTGATTCCTATTCCGGATAACTATCGTATTGGTGATACCTGGTCAATTATGATTTTTGGTCTGGATGTTTATGAAATTGAATACTGCTACCGGCTTGACGGCGAATATAATCCTGAAAAAGGTCTGATTTTCGATAAACATCGCAATGTACTTGACCCGTATGCAAGAGCCGTTACCGGACAAAGCGTATGGGGCGAAAAAGTCGGAGATTATGGCTGTTATCATGGACGTATCTATTCCGGACAATTCGACTGGGGTGATTTCCCGGAACAGAAAACGCCGCTTTCTGATTTGATTATCTACGAATTGCATGTCAGAGGATTTACAAAAGATAAGTCTGCCGGTGTCAGAAATCCAGGTACATTTGATGGTATTATTGAAAAAATTCCCTATCTGAAAAAACTCGGTGTCAATGCTGTGGAGCTGATGCCTGTATTCGAATTTGACGAAATGGATGGTGTCAGAGAATATGAGGGCGAAAAACTGCTGAATTACTGGGGATATAATACAACCTGCTTTTTTGCACCAAATACCAGTTATTCTTCCAGAGCCGAATTTAATCATGAGGGTGAAGAACTGAAACTCCTGATTAAAAAACTCAATGAAAACGGAATGCAGGTCTTTCTGGATGTTGTATTTAATCATACTTCCGAGGGTGATGAACACGGACCAGCATTTTCATTCAAGGGACTGGATAACAGTGTTTATTATATGCTGACACCAAACGGAAAATATTATAATTTCAGTGGCTGCGGCAATACATTTAACTGCAATCATCCGGCTGTTCAGCAGTTTATTCTGGACTGTCTGCGGCATTGGGTGATTGAATACCGGGTAGATGGTTTTCGGTTTGACCTTGCCTCAATTCTTGGCAGAAGTGAGGATGGCAGTCCGATGGCAAATCCGCCGTTGCTGAAAAATTTAGCATTTGACCCGATTTTAAGCAAAGTGAAACTCATTGCCGAAGCCTGGGATGCAGGCGGTCTGTATCAGGTCGGCAGTTTCCCTTCCTGGAAACGCTGGGCAGAATGGAACGGTAAATACCGTGATGATTTACGGGCATTTCTTAAAGGCGATAACGGCAGGGCATGGAGTGCCGCACAGAGAATTATGGGTTCACGGGATATTTATCCGCCGGAACTTCGTGGCAGTGATGCTTCTGTTAATTTTATTACCTGTCATGACGGGTTTACACTTTATGATTTATATTCCTATAACCACAAGCACAATGAGAAAAACGGCTGGAATAATACAGATGGCGACAATGCCAGTGACAGCTGGAACTGCGGAGAAGAAGGCGAAACTAAAAATCCGGAAATACTTGGTCTGCGTCTCCGTATGATAAAAAATGCATTTGCCGTTCTGCTTTGCAGCAGGGGAGCGGCAATGTTTCCGGCAGGAGACGAATTCTGCAATACACAGTTCGGCAATAATAACGCCTATTGTCAGGATAATATCACAAGTTGGCTGGACTGGACACGAAAAAAAGAATTTCATGAAATCTTTGATTTTGTTCGTGATATGATTGCTTTCCGAAAAGCACACAGAATTCTCCGGGAAGATACAGAACCTTGTTCTCATGGCTTTCCATATATGAGCATTCATAATTCATTGCCATGGAATCAGGAATTCCGGTCAGATACACATGTTATTGGCATTTTGTTTGCCGGAAAAGATTATGCTGGTAAAGATGATATGATATTTCTGGGCATTAACTCCCACTGGGAAACACAGAAAATGCAGCTTCCGGCTCTGTTTGAGGGAATGGACTGGAATGTGAAATTTTATACCAATGTCCCACATATCCGGCATCAGGACTATAATGCACTGATACGGCGTGAGAGAACTACTTTCTGGCTTGCACCACGTTCCGTTTTTGTGGCAGTCAGCTGCCGGAAATAAACAGTACCACAAAAAGACGGCTGGTTACAGCCGTCTTTTGTATAGTAACAAGATTAATAAGCAAGTTTTTCTTCCAGATATTTTTCCAGTTCTGTAATAGGCATTCTGACTTGTTCCATTGTATCACGGTCACGGACAGTTACACACTGGTCTTTTTCTTTGGTATCGAAATCGTAAGTAATGCAGAAAGGTGTGCCGATTTCGTCCTGACGGCGGTATCTTCTGCCAATTGCACCGACATCATCAAAGTCAATTAAGAATTTCTTGGAAAGACTGGTAAAGATTTCTCTTGCTTCGTCAGAGAGTTTCTTGCTCAGAGGCAGTACAGCAGCCTTGAACGGTGCAAGTGCCGGGTGCAGATGCATCACAGTACGAACATCATTTTTTTCTGCATCAAGAACTTCTTCATCATAAGCTTCTGTCAGAATGCTCAGGAACAGACGTTCCACACCGAGAGAAGGCTCGATTACATACGGAATATATTTGGAATTGTCTTCCGGGTCAAAATATTCCATAGATTTTCCGGAATGATTCTGATGCTGTGTCAGGTCATAATCTGTTCTGTCAGCAACACCCCAGAGTTCACCCCAACCGAACG
>DJXC01000172.1 GCA_002449575.1 Ruminococcus sp. UBA7014 | reverse complement strand
ATAACCTCCGTTTTTCTTTTAGATTTAGAACAGCATTACAAATGCTGTTATTATTATAGCATATACAGAGGATGGTTGTCAAGTGCTGACTGAAAAAATTCAGAAATATACTTGACAGGGAGCGCAGAGTGTGATATAATAATACTTGGGTCTGGTGAAACCAGATACTATGAAACATGCTCTACACAGCAAAAAGTCCCTGCCTTATCATTCGGGCAGGGATTGCTGTTTTTTCAGTAAAATCAGGAGGATTTCGGGACTTCGTTTCTCCGAAATACCAGTTTAAATACTATTCTGATAAGCGGCTGAATGAAAAATAACTGACTGAAAAATGCAAACGGAAAATGATAGCATACCAGTTTTAGCCAGTTTGCAAGCAACGTGAACAAATTGAAGTCCATGTACTGATAAGGATAATATTCTCCGGTCATTTCTGTGAGCATATTGCTGTTGATGACATACAGGCTGTAGAATACATAGGCATGTACTGTTATAATCACTGTAAACAGTGCAAACATCATACGTTCAAATTGATTTCTAGGCATTGAAAAAACTCCTTTCAGGCAAAAAAAGACACATGCATCCGGATATGCTGATTTCAGGGCTGTCCCGTAATCAGACTTATACACCGGAGTGCTGCATGTGTCGTTGCCATTACATAAATTTATGATTACATGATTATGATAACAGATTTTCTCCTGTCTGTCAAGAAGCAGTTATGACAGAAAATTTTCCGAATTCTGTCAGAAATTTTCAGCAAAATTGTCATGCATCCGGCTGAACGGATTCTGCCATACGGATAAGTTCATCTTCGGAAATATCTTCGCCGGTGAGCATAAATACATAATCTTCATCATGCCATACTACCAGTGTCATTGTTTCCGGCGCATAATCAGAATCGGTATAAAATGACATTATGCCTTTCCCACTGTAGACATCTGTAAGAATATATCCGGGACAGCCGTTAATATTCAGCGGTCTGTATCTGTCAATGATTTCCTGCATAGAATTAAATCTGCCTGAGATAGAAGCATCCAGTTGTTTTTCAGCAATGGCAGTCTGATGGAACGTGATGGCTTTCTGCATATCTTTATGATAGCGTAAATAACGGGACGTTTCAAGGTCATAATTGCAGTTGTCCTCAAACAGGGCATAACCTTCCGGAAGCTGTACAGGCGCATAGCGTTCGGCAAGCGGTTCTATCTGTTTATGTGCAGGAATATCAAGAGAGAAAAGGTATTTTTCAATATATTCATCATATACAATGCGAAAACCGGGAAGCTGAAATTCTTCATTCTGTGATACAGATTCTTCCGGAACGGGTTCTGTTTCAATAATTTCAGGAACAGCAGGCACTATGAGTTCCGGTTCAGGTTCAAAAGATTCACTGATGATAAACGGAATGGTTTCCGGCACGGTGGATTCTGTTCTGACAGTTTCTGTAAAAGTCTGCATTTCAGCAGTACTGCTGATTTTTTCTGTATTGTCCGTCATCTCAATATTGCTGACAGAAGTTGTTTCCGGGCATAATGTGGTGACAGTGGTCTGTATGATGGAATGTGTTTCCGTAGAGGAGAATGTTGTAATTTCAGAAGTTTCTGTCATTGTCTCTGCCACAGTTGCTGCTGTTGTTTCAGAAGTGAGGACAGCTTCTGCTGAGGGAAGTTCTTCCGCAGGCGGAACACGTTTCATATTAGCAATTCCGCTGACAGCACAGACAGTCACAACAATACAGGCTGCTGCTGCAAATGCCATTTGATACCATTTTGTATTTTTGATAATTTTTACTTCTCCGGATTCTGTATTATCCGGAATGAATGCCTGTGCTTTCTGATATGTCTGATATTTCTGTTCGGAACGTTTCAGAAGCTTGTCAAGTTCCTGCTGATGCATTGCCGGATAGCGTTCTGAAATATCTGTTAATGTCTTTTCATCTGCATTTTGCAGAATCGAAAAATCATATTTTTTTTTCATAAAAATTCCTCCTTATTCGAGAATCAGAAATCAATATCTTCCTCTTTCAGCAGAGCTTTCAGTTTTCTGACAGCACGAGTCAGCCGCATCCGGACATTTGCCGGACTAATCGAAAGTGATTTTGCAATTTCTCCGGAATTCCGCAGATAATAATATTTCTGGATAATGATAGAAGCATCCGGTTCGCCAAGCTGATGAATTTTTTCAAGCAGAATTTTCCGGAGTTCAGTTCTTTCATATTCCTGTTCCGGAGTGATGTCAGCAGGAATTTCCAGAATATTCTTTTCTTCCAGTGAAAAAGTTCTGTACGATTTTCCGGAAATCTGATAGAACCTGTTAATTGCCATACGCCGGGCAACTGTTCCGATATAGCCTTTCAGTGAACCTTCAGAATCAGGGTTGCAGTGCAGAAAGATTTCAGCGAATATGTCACTGACACATTCTTCGACATCTTCACGGCTGGCGCAGTTCCGGAGTTTATCCCAGACAACAGTATAGACATAATTTCCGTATTCGTTGATTAATATCTGATGCGCCTGTTTGGGAGAAGTCCGGAGCAGACGGCGGATTTCCATTTCTGTCATCTACAACATCTCCTTTATTTTGATTTCGTGAAGTACTTCTGTTAATACATTCAGGAAAAAAATAAAAACTGCAACAGTTTTCCGGAAGAAATTTTTCAGAGAGAAAAAAATCACCGCCGGAGTTTCCGGCGGTGTATGCAGTTCAGGTGTTTTCAACGGGCTGTTCCAGATAACATTCTCGCAGCTCTACAAATTCTCCGTCATGCAGTGTGATAATCTCTCCAGAAGAAGCAATTTTTTTTGCCTCCAGAATCTGTGAATCCGTTCCGGCACTGTCATGAACAATCAGAACACTTTCTTTTTCAGAATAGCCCCCATGAACCTGATACGTTCCGGCAGGAACGTCATGACCTACCCAGAACATACCGTCTGTATAGAACGGACTGGATACATGACGGGTATATTCTGCTTTATAAAGTGTTGCATTTTCAAAATACAACGTTTCACCGTCTTTCAGGTCTGCATAGCGGTACTGATGCGCATAACCTCCGATGGCAGCATTTCCGGAAGTATCCCGGACTTCCAGAAGAAAATCATTGCTCCATGATGTGTTGGGTTCAAATACAGCCACATACAGACCAGAGGGAATATCTTTTCCGACTGTATAGTTTCCGGCAGGATAACTTTCTTCTATCACATGACAGAATTTTGTCTGAAGATATTGTTCTTCTCCAATGGTGACTTCAGCCGTTTCGCCCACTTCAAGATGAGAATGCATAACCGGTTCTGCTCCGGCAGTAATATCCTGATACACTGCATATTCTCCTGAATAATCACTGTCAGCAATCAGTGTGTATGTGCCGCCGGGAATATCATGATAAGCTTTGAACATACCGCTGGAGGCATAGGGGTCAAGCACCTGCGAAGATTCCGAAAATGGATATAGTTTCGCCCATGAAAAATGAATAAACTGTCCGTCCTGCAATTCTGTATAATAATAATGCTGCTGCCAGCCACCACCGATTGTCGGTGTAGAGTCAGTATGCCGCTTTGCATAAATGCCAAAATAAAAATCTCCGTAGTCATCGGGGGTATCTGCAACAGCCACATACAGTCCTGCCGGAATATCCTTGCCGATTTCATAATCTCCGGCTTCATAGGGTCTTCTGCCGGAATTGTAGCCTGTAGCAGTAACAGTCGTTTTTTTGGTATTCCGGTAAGATTCCGTTTCAGTTGCTGATGGCGGAAAATAAATCGTTTCGGCTTGGGTTTCCGATGCAGATGTTGCTGTTTCTTCCAGAAGGGCAGGGGGTGTTTCTTTGGGTTCGTTCATGATTCTGCCAATCAGAGAAGCTCCAGCAAGAAAAATACCTGCACCAGCAACGAGACATAATGCCATGAAAAAACTAGATTTCTGAGTTTTATCTGCATCCGGATTTACGCTTTCAGATATAAAAGCGAATTCTATCAGCTTTGCCTGACCTGTTCCGGCATATTGCAGATATAATGGTCTGATACCATCCTGTGCCGGAAGCAGCGTTTCTGCATCTGTCCAATTCTCACAAGGGGAAATGCCAATTTCACCAATGGTCTGTGTATGATTCCAGTCAGTATAAATTCTGAAAATGCCGTAGCCAGTCGATTTGTATCGGATACGAAGTTTCAGATTTATCTGATTTTTATTGAACTGGAAATATTTATAGCCCAGCAGTGTGCCGTCTGCAATTTCAGCAATGAATCTGTCCTGATTTTCATGTGTAACGTTCGGAAAACTTTGCTGATACTGAGAGTTAGAGCCATGCGGCATATGTCCGTTAGTGATATTGCAGGCGATAACTGCCGGATACGTTCCGGAAGCTTCCAGAGGTGCGCCGTTCAGACCGCAGGAAGTAATTTCTACCTGCGGAATACTGCCATCCGGCAGAATATGAATCTGTTCCGCACATGCCTGACGGCTGTAATCGGATTTATGAGTCAGCCTGTGATAAAAGACATACCACTGCTGATTGACACAGATAATACTGCCGTGAGTAGTGCCTGTCATATTCAGACGGTCTTCCGGTTTTCGTCCCTGATAGCCAATATCTCCATTAGAAACAATTGTTCCGCCAAACCGGAAATCTCTGTCAGGGCAGTCACTGACAGCATAGCATAATTCATGATTCTGCTGTGAAGAATAGATAAAATAATATTTATCTCCGATTTTTCTCATAGAAGGGGCTTCAAAGAAAGGGTGGTTTTCAAAATCTGTCCCCTTGACGGCATAGGGAATGATATGTTTCGGCGGTTCTGCAATGGTGAGCATGTCATCTTCCAGCACACACACAGATGCTCCCATTACGCTCTCTGGTGTGCCGAGGATTTCTTCCTGCGTTTTGCCGAACATGTCACATTCTTGCTGAATGCGTTCCGGATTGTTTCGGAAATCCGGTTCTTCTTCATAGGGATATTGTGTACCGTAATATAGCCGGATTTTTCCGTTATCATTCAGGACTGCCGGGTCAAAGCAGACATAGGTTTTCATGGGTGAGCCGTCCGGATTCCGGACAAAACCCAGATACTTATATTCTCCGGCAGGAGTATCACAGACGGCAACGCTGATAGGTCCGTGGTAGCCGCCGACACCGAATTTTCCGGACAGACAGTAGTATAAATAAAATCTGCCGTCATTGCCCTGTACGACATCAGGCGCATACATATAAGGACGTTCAGGGCTGTAAAGAGCATCCTGATGCGCCTGATAAATCACACCTTCACACCGCCAGTTTTTGAGGTCATTGACATGTGCAGACCAAACTGTATAATCCAGCATACAGAACGTGTCGCCGCCTTCTTTGTCGTGTGAGCCGAACAGATACAGTCTGTCACCGAAAATATGCGGTTCGCCATCGGGAATATATTCATTCGGAGGCAAAAACGGATTAAATATCTGATTCATAAAACAGACACTCCTTTTTATCATATTATTATTTTTTAAAATTACTATAAAGAAACAAGGTTTATTATAATTTTCTCCTGATAGTTAGTGATTTGAGACTGTAAAATATTACAAAAAAGTTTGAAAAATCTCCTATTATTTATCATACGTTTCAGAAATGAGTTTTTATGGAAGATTTTCAGAAAATTTAAAAAAAGTCCGGACAGCACCGGACTTTTGAATCTGTTTTGTTTTATCTTAAATTGCGGAACAGATGATTCAGGTCGCTTGCACTCTGAGAGGCACTGACAGAACTCTGCACAGTGGGACGGTTGCCGCTTCTTCTGCCGTCCATGGAAACATCCAGACCAGAAGTGCGTTCCATTGGCTGAATCAGTACAATTGCAGGATTATTTTCTTTCCATTCAAACATATAAGATTCACCGGAAGACTGTCCAATCAGGTTGCGCCACGACAAGTCTGTCCGGACTTCCGGGTCACCACCTATCCAGCAGACAACGGCATCAGGGTCAGCTTCCAGAGTTGTACGGCTCTGCGCATTGCTCAAAACTAGCGGGTTGCCGTCAATCAGCACTGCAACATAAGCTTCCGGTCCTTGTCCTGTCAGCGTGGAAGTGGCAAGACCTTTCTGGGAAATAACCCCTTGTGCCATAAAACGTACACCATATTTGCAGTCACGGGTAAAAGCAAGAATATTTTCGCTTTCAACAGAAATCTGTTCACCGTTCTGGAGATGATAAACAACGACATGCTGCTGATTATTTGCATAATAAGTGACAGAATCACCATCGAATTCGACTTTCATCAGCGGCAGATTTTCGCCTGTAAACCGTCTGCCAATCTGTCCGAGCAGTGCCTGTCCGAAATTCTGTTCTGGTCCAAGCATGACTTTGGTAAATTTATAATTTTTTGCGCCGTAGCATTCCCCGGCAATAAATGCACCCATTTTGGAAAAAATATAGTCACGACCGCCCTGACAGGTAATTTTCAGGGTCAGTTCGTTGAGCGTTTCAAATGTAATCATGTCAGAAGACTCCTTTCATGGTTATCCGGCTTCGATACCGTACATGGCACAGAATCCGGCTAAATCACGGGCGACACCAGAACCGACAGCATTGAATTTCCATGCGCCTTTATAACGGTACAGTTCGCCGACAACCAAAGCAGTCACACCATTGGTACAGTCAGTCAGTTCGATTCTGGCGAGTTCAGTATTTGTCATCTGGTTGAAAATCCTGGCGGAAACATTCTGCACCATGCCGAAGTGAAGATGCTGCTGAATGGCTTCATAGATAGTAACAGCAACAGTAACTTTCTGGACACTGGGGCTGATTTTCGGGAGATTAATGAGAAGTTCCGCTCCTTTTCCGGTATTGCCGGAATAGCGTATACTGTTGTCAGGGCTTGTTGGCTGACCGTAGAAAACGAACCAGTCTTCACCAGGAACTTTTTCGTTATCGGCAAGCAAAAAAGCAGAAGCGTCCAAATCACATTGAGGGTTCATGACCTGCCAGTCGAGTTTCAGTTTTAGATTTACCGGAACAGAGCCGTCTTTATTGGCAACTGTAAATTTTTGACCTCGCCGCAGCAGTGTACTGGAAGCAGGTAATGGCGGAATTGACAGGGCAGGGGAGGGAACGGTGTTTGTTCTTTGCTGAACTGTAGGTGCAGGATTTGTCCTCTGCT
>DJXC01000156.1 GCA_002449575.1 Ruminococcus sp. UBA7014 | reverse complement strand
GTTGTTGTAGTTGTTGTCGTGGCAGCAGTTGTCGTTGCAGTAGTTGTTTCGGTCATGGCTTCCCATTTCTGACAGTCATTGTTTGTGCATTCCCACTGCTGCACATTTGCGCCAGAATTTTTGCTTGCACTGCCGATTTCTACCAGACAAGCATCTTTTGAGGCTCTTGTCATAATCTGATAGCTGCCGTCCGGATTCTTTGAGAACTTGAACAGCATCATGCTGTCTTTTGTGGAATACGGCACAATTGCAATATTGCCGCCATTGCTTCCGCTCATGGCTTTGAGAACATAGTTGGAATCTGCAACACTGCGGATATAGTAATAATTTCCGCCGCCGGAGAATGTCTGCAATGTCCATTTCTGACTGTTGAAATGTCCGGTTGACCACTGCTGTACATTGGTATTTTCCTCCATTTTTCCGGCTTCAATATCCATCACCATGCCGGAGTTGACGTTCTGGAACTCATAAAGCACACTGGTGTCCATTTTACAGCCCGGATTGGCAACGGCTTCCAGAATCCAGTCCTGACAGTTTGCACCGTTGATTTCCCACTGCTGCACATTATCGCCTGAACCTGTTCCGGCATTGGCAATTTCAACAGCAGATTTATTTCCGGAAATCTTAGTTCTGATTTTATAAGAACCATCTGCATTTTTTGTCAGCATGAATTTCTGATTGTCACCGCCGTTATACTGATACAAATCGACATTTGTGCCGTTAGCGGTTTTCTTTCCGGCAATGTCAAGCGCATAAGTACCGCCGTCACCAACTGCCGAAATCAAACTGTAATAGCCGTCGCCTTCGTCTACAAATTTCCAGATGTCATGTGTTACACCGTCAGCCGTACCCCACTGCTGAATATTTGTGCCATTTTCAGCTTTTGCGCCTGCTACCTGCATATACAGTCCGGAATTGACATTCTTGATTCTGTAAGTCGAACCGTTATTGAATACAGCCGCCGTTGCAGAGCCGAAATCCACTTTTTTCAGGAACGGAGATTCATATTTTGTGGAAATCCAGCCGGAGAAATCAGAATCAGTGATATACTTCATCTGGGAAGCTTTTGTGCAGTCACCGGAATAAGCTGTACAGAATGCTTTTGTATCTGTATTTTTGGTATTATAGGCATCTAATAATTCATAGCCATAGTTGGATTTGTTCGGATACCATGTACTTGTTGTTTTAGGGGAAAAGCTGATTTTAGAGGGCGTGCCGTTAAGTGTCTCGGAGAGGTAGGAATTCGAGTCACGGCACGGGTCAGAGCCGCCGCCCATCATAAGTGCCTGCTGCAAGGTGTAGCCATTGAAATAGTTGTTTTCTGATACAAAATCAGAGCCATCACCACCGATAATGCCGCTTGTACCAGAGCCATTGGAATTTTTTCCATAAGCAGAGTAATAGTTATTATACACATGTGCCGAGCCGTTGCCGAGCTGGGGGCATCTTCTGACATTTTCGTCCCACCAGTTATAGAGCAGAGTTGTCCGGTCTCTGGTGATTTCTGTATTTTGCGTGCCATAGGCAACTGTCCAGTATCTATGTTTCAGATGACAGTAAGAGATAGTCACATAGTCCGGAGAACGCAGTCTGTCTTTTGCATCCATATAAGATTCATAAGGCGTATTAATCCAGATAAATTTTCCGACTTCATCCTGACCGTTTCCGGTTCTGTCATAGCTTAACTGAGATTCAAAATAGATATGGTCAATCCAGATTTGTCTTGATGACCAGACATTAATACAAATTCTGTTCGGCACATTTTTGGCAATCATTTTCAGATTTCTGATAACAATATTATCAGACGGCTCATCATTGCCGTATTCGTTGTTCGTTCTCAGCCACGGGTCATAAAGCGTATGATTTCCATAACAGCCGACAATTGTTTTATTATCTCTGATTCTGGTATGTGAATGTGTCTGCATGTCAATATCTGCCGTTACCACAATCGTTTTCGGCTCTGTCGCATCAAGCTGCTTGATGAAATCCGTATCTGTCGAGACATAGACGACTTCGCCGAGCAGTCCGCCAATTGTTCCGGCTTTTTCTCCGGAAGGTGTCATACAGTCAGCAGCATAGCCTTCCAGACCGTCAAGATTTAATTTATATTTCTGATAATCTGCCTTAGAATAGCCCGAAAGACTGAAACCTGCACCGTCCGTATAGGTCAGGGATTTAGAAGAATCTGCATTGCTTGTGATTTTATAATACAGTGCATATCCGTCAAAATCGTTCTGAACGGCTTCAATTTTCCACCGCTGATTTGCGCCGTCCGCATCTGCTGCCAGCGTTACTGAATTTCCGGAAGCTGTCAGCACATAGCCATTGGAAGCATTTACAATTTCAAAAACACCGGAACTGATATAGTTTACCGTCCATTTTTCATTAGCAGTGCCGTTCTGTTCCGCCGGAATAAGAGATGTTCCGGAAGCATTGACATTCTGATTCGTATCGAACATGCCAAGCCGGAAATACTGGAGCGGATAGGAAACCGCTGCTTCTGCCTGTATCTGTTTTTCTGACGGCATGGAAACACACATAGCACAGCCCATTGCCGCCGCTGTCAGCGCAGACAGTATTTTTTTCATACACATCATAAAAATTCCCCTTTTTAAAATATTTTTATATTTCTGAACAAATTATGAACTAGTATTATGATATCACAAAATAAATCAAAATGCAATGATTTTTTAACTCCTGTTTATTGCAGATAATATTCTTCTTTCCAGACAGAAAATAAAAATCTTCCCCGTTTCCGGAGAAGATTTTTATCAAAGATTAGCAAGAAAACCCCCGCCTCTACAGGCGGAGGAGGATGTCACAGTAACGGATGTGTCTCAAAATTCCAGCTTGTTTCAAATTTGTCCCAGTCTTCACGGCAGAGCTGAATATTTTCATTTACAAGTTCCTGAATTCTGTCAGAATCTGCCTGCAAATACGGCAGATTTTTTAAATCCCTTGCCTGCATGTTCATAGTCGGGTTGAGCAGATGCAGAAGATATTCCGCCGGCTTGCTGCATAAAAATCCAAGAATATTATTTTCTTCCTGTTCCGACTCTGCAAACAGACATGAACCTGCCACATCAAACAGAAATCCCGCCGGATTTTTCCGGAAACTCGGTGTTCTGGCGATAAATGTCCATGTAATTGACGGCTTGAAATAATACTTTCTGTTTTTGAGCCGTCCGCCGGAATGCTGCTTGTTCAGTTCTTCATGAAAAGAAAGCAGTTCTTTTCCGCCATCCGCATAATTCAGGATATGGGTGTGATTGCCGTACCATTTGCGATAGCCGCCGCCTTTATGATACGGAAACCATTTTTTGTGACTTTGTTCCGCCTGCTGCTGATTTTCGGCATGAAAGCAGATATCCGGATAGTTTACCTCATGCCACAGGCGCACAAATCTTGCATTGTCAGAAGTAGTCAGTCCTTGTTTCGGTTCGGCAAAAGTTGCCAGCTTCGGAAGCTGAAATAATTGCAGAACTTTTTCTGATGCCCAGTAAACAACTGGACTGTCCGGAATCCGGAAAAACTGTTCCTGTGCGATTTCGTAACACTTCGCCTGATGATGCAGAAATGCTTGTTTTTTCAGTTCTGCATCGGTGTAATCACAGAGATGATAATACATTCCGGTCTGTTTATCCGGAATTTTTTTCTGCATAATCCAGCAGACACTTTGTACAATAGTTCCGACATCTGCCGTATCGAACGCACACATTCCCAGATGCAAAAGACTGGTTATCACATGTGAATGCAGAATTTTATTCCGGAGTCCGGCAAAACTCGGCAGAAACAGCCAGTTCTGCATTGTCAGCAGCGCACAGAAGCCGTTTTCCTGCGTAAATTCCGAACAGCGTTCAATAAAACAGGCATATAAATCACGCCAGCTGTCCGGATATTTCGCTTTGACAAATGCTGAAAGTCTGTCCGGCATTCCGGCATTGCCCATATAAGGCGGATTTGTGATAACAATCTGATAATGCTGTTTCAGAAGGATGTCCGTTTCCGGAAGGGCAGAACTTTTCCGGAGTGAGCCTTCCGGTTCGGCTGCGGGAAAATATTGCAAATGTGGTCTGATTCCTGATTTCAGAAAATTCGGGTCATATTCCAGAGCTTTCAGCAGAAGGGAAAATTCTGCAATCCGGCAGGCGGAGACATCCAGTTCCAGACCAAACAGATTTTTTTCCAGAATCTTTCTGACGGCAATTTCCGGAGATTCCCTTCTGGAAAGATAAATTTTCATAAAATTATCAAATGCAGAAATCAGAATATGTCCTGTTCCGGCACAGGGGTCAAGCAGACGGACTGTTTCGGGATTTTGCTGTACGGTATGTTCCGGACAGGTATCAGGCTGATATTTCCAGTTGAGCGGAAATAGTGTGCCGAGTGTATTTTGTATCATGTAATCTGCAAGCCATTCCGGAGTAAAAAACTGTGTTGCCGCCGGAATTTCGGCTTCTGTCATCTGTTTATGATTCTTGTCAGCAAAAATGCGGTCTTTTTCTTCGTTATGATAATACTGATGCAGCCAGCCGATAACTTGTACAGGGTCATGTTCTGTTATCTGCGGACGGAGCTGTTTTCTGATTTCGTCATGAAACGGTCTGACCTCTTCCGGAAGATACAGTTCCGGCACAAGCTGTTCCGGCTTGTAAGCATATCTTCGGAGTGCAAGATAAAGTTCTGCCGCAATATAGACAAATCCCTGACAAGCGGCTTGCTGCGGAATGCCTGCTTCAAGCAGAAACCGCCGTATGCGGACGGCGGTATTCCGGAGTAATTTTGTATTCATGATTACTTGCCTTTGAAAAATTCTTTTGCCTTTTTCTTTATTTCATGTTTGACCACTTTTGCGGCAATTTTTCTTGTTGTCTTATGTTTGAGTACAAATTCACCTAATTTGACTGCGGTTTTTGTTTTCATGGTACACACCCCTTATCTGTCTTTGAAAATAACAATTGGAATCGGCGGGCAGTTCTGCCGGTTGACGAACGGCATTTCCACAACAGTATATAAATTACTGTCAAGTGTCGGCAGAAAGTCTAACAGTGCATCACGCTCCTGAAAGCCTGTTTCTCTGCCATAGTAGAGAATTAACGTCATAATGCCGTCAGGTTTCAGAAGTTCCAGTCCCTGCCGAATTGCCTGAATACTTGTTTCCGGATTGGTGAAAATGTTATGATTTCCGCCGGGCAGCCATCCGAAATTGAATGTAATACAGGAAATCGTTCCCGGCTGAAAATAATTCTGCATATGAGAATGACTGTCAAGAACGACTTCTGCATTTGTCCGGTGATACTGATTTAATAATGCACGGGTACTGTCAACGGCTTCCTGCTGAATATCGAATGCTGTAACATGTCCGGACGTTCCGACCAGATTTGATAAAAATAAAGTATCTCTGCCTCGTCCGGCAGTGGCATCAATGCAGCTATCGCCTTCTCTGATATGCAATTCCAGAATATGCTGAATTATCTGCAATGCGCTGAAATGTTTTCTTGTTTCTGCCATAATTATTCCTTTTCTGAATGGAGCTGCTTTACTTTTTCTCTGAATTCTTCAATAGAAAGACTGCATTTTTCAGCAGCCTTTTCTTCTGTCATTGCACCACATCTGACACTGACGGCAAGTGTACGGAGATAACCTTGTTCATAGCCTTGTTTATAGCCCTGCTTCAAAGTATCCATCAGACTTTGCTTTTTCTGTTTCATAAATTCTCTTT
>DJXC01000066.1 GCA_002449575.1 Ruminococcus sp. UBA7014 | reverse complement strand
TAGCGATACCGCTTGTGTGCATTTCACGACTGACAGGAATTTCGTTGTAACATAGCGGTAAAGTTGATACCAACGTCTGCTCTTGCCTATAATCGTAAGGAAACATGGTGCAGTTATTTTTCTGACAAATTCGTTTCAGCATTTCGGAAAGCAGTTTCAGTTCTTTCTTACTTCTTGCATAAGCACGGAGTGAAATGCTGATATGAAAAAGTCGCTCATTCTTGCTGTTCAAGTCGCCAAGTAACTTTTCAATATCGTCAATATACATCTTGATAGCAGGCGGCAGAATGTCAGTATCATAGCCAGCCTGACTTGCTTTTTTCTGCTCATCGACCTTCATGGATTCCACCGCAGTCAGCTTTTTCTTGACGAATTTCAGCGCATCAATCTGGTCGAGTGGTTCAACGTGGATATTCACACAGAATAAATTCTGCATTTCCAAAAAGTCACGCAGTATTTCGTCAGGAAGTTCGCCTGCGAGGATATTCAGCCCCCACACAGCACCGTAAGCGTTGCCAATTTCAAAATTCTGCTTATTGAATTTCAGCGATGGCGGAGCGATAAAGTCTTTGGTATCCATGCCTGCACGGAGCATACTGTCCCAATCGAAAATGAATGGGGAATTTCTGTACGGATTTAAGGCATAATATAATGCCTCCAATCTCTGCTTTCCGTCAAGCATTTCCGCTTCAACGCCAAAGGCTTTGAACCCCTTGATAACGTCATTTTTGATTGACATCAGCTTTGCTCTTGCCGCCTTGTATGATGTGCTTTCAATACCGAACGTGAGGAATTTTCGTGCGGACTGTCCGTTAGAGCCTTTCAGTAGCTTATCAGTCAGCATTTTGGAATACTCCTGACGAATATCATTGAAATTATCGTCCTGTTCGGGTATCTGTACAGTTTTAATTAGCTTTTCTTTTGTACGATTTTGATTTTCAAAAGTCAGCTGAAATTTAATTGTATTGTCGAAAAGATTGATCACATCACAGTATTTGCTGAAAATATTGTTTTGTTCCTCAAATTCCGAAATGGAGTAGTTGGCATCGTAAAACTGCACCGTCATAGAAAAGAAATTTTCGCTGACCTGACATACACCGTCCTTGTACATACACAGGAACGGAATCGTATTCTGTACAGTTGAGTTACCGCCGTTTTCACTCCTGATTTCCGCCATTCGTGCGGATAAAATTTTCTTCTCCTCTTTTGTCAGTTTAGAGGCAGGCTTGCCCATGATAACCTTTGACTTGCTGCGGTTATCACTTCTTTTGGCATCTCTCTTTCTAAAGCCCATTTATTGACCTCCGTTTATGAAAAGCGGAGTGCCGAAATATCAGCTGTATCCACCTTTTCTTTCGGCATCTCTCAGCTTTTTCTTGATTTTTGTATATTCAATCTGTCTTTCGACAGCCATAAAAATGTTGGTTGTTTTGTAATATCGCCTGCGTGGTCGTGTAAAATATTCACGCATGAATTTCGCCTGTTTTTCGAGGAATACACCGTTTTTCCTATACAGTCCGCAGAGTATCGCAGGAGCAGCAACTATACCCATAGCAATAATTGCCGTTGACATTCCCACATAATTTCTTGCCACGAAAAATACAGGCGCACCGAGAACAAGACCGACTGCAAAACATACTGCCTGACGTTTTGTCAGTCCCATAAGGAACTTTTCCTTGATGTCGTTCAGGTTTTTTGGAATTTGTACATAATGTGCCATAAGTCCTCCTCCCGGCTACCTTGCGTTAAAAATTGACTTGGATACTGCACCTGTTCTCAGAATTGTAAAAATCAGTGCCGCTGTATATCCCATCAGCATTGCCATCTGCATGATAACACCGTCCGAGCTGGAATTGAGCGAAGTTATCATGTTGTTGAACAGCGTTTTGAAAATCGCAAGTGCAACGATGATAAAGAACCCCTGAAAAGAAAGTGCTAAAATCTGTTTTATCCAGTTCTTGCCGATACTCGCCCATTCACCGCTGTCCATCATTGTCGCCATTGGAATTGGTGCAATTGATAAATACATGAATATTTCGATAATTCGGCTTGCAAACGTTATCACAATAGCCACTATCAGAATCATAATTCCGAGATGAACTATCAGGGATATGAACCATACTGTCATAAGTTCGCCAAGCTCTAAACTGCTTAAAGCAGACTTCTTTATTGTCAATGCCGTTGACAGGTAGTCACCGCCGCCGAAAAGCGTTGTCAGTCCGTTTGAGCAGACGTTTGTGCCAAACGAAAATAGTGCCGAAGCGATGTAATATGTGTTGGCTACCAGAATTACACCGCACAGGGCTTTGATGATCCATTGGATAAAAATACTGTCATCAAAGTCTTTGAAATTGTTGCCCCACAGTAACATCTGTATCAGTTCATTCAGAAGAATTACGGTCAGAATGAAACCGCCGATAGGCACAACTACGTTATTACAAAGCGTTTCGATAGTCGTCCAGACAGCTGTACCGCCCGAACCTCCGCCGGTAAATTGTGACGGGTGTTTTGCAATAAAAGTGCTGACAAGACCGTTATTTCCTGTGGTCTGCGAAAAAGTATCGGTCAGAAGTTCGGAAATTCCGTCAAACTGAGATTTAATGCCGTCCTCGAATAAGTCACAGCACCAATCCTCCAAAGCATCTATCGCATCGCTGATTACTCCCATTATTCATCACCCCCTGAGAGTTGAGCCAAGGGTCTGTTATATTTGACAAGCTGCCGCATTTCAAGTTTTGTCGGAAGAATATCTCTGCAAAAATATGCCGAACCAAAATGATTCCCGTTAGTAAAATTCTGCATATCTCCGTTAGTATGATAATTTACTCTGCCGTCAAATACCAACATTTGAATATCATTGCCGAATATTTGAAACCGCTTTTTACCTTGAATACTATTCACAGGTAAAAGTAACGCAAACGGCTTATTGAAAGAAAAAGCCCTTTTTAATACATCGTCTTTCTTACTAAACGGTGGATTGCTTACAAGAATATCCCAATTTTCAGGCTCATACCTGAAAAAATCCTGTCCCTCAATCAGACTGCTCCTTATCACGTTATATCCACGTTCCGAAAATAGCTGATAAAAAGCACTCCATTCCTCATCGAACGGACACCAGATAATTTTGTCCTTCGGCAAAAATTCAAGTATCGGCTCTACTGCATAAAATGGTGTATAGCACTCATCTCCCGAACTTGTGCGGTCAGCTGTCAAGTAACCTATATTTATTCCCATTCTGTCTTATCGCTTACTGCCCAAGCCCAAATCCCACCCGTAAGCGACCTTTCATAAATTTATATTTACGGCGTTACTTGTATAGCGTTCAGCCGATTTTCACGCCTGTCTCTTTTCTTGAATTGTCGTATGTTAGATTACACCGCACTCGTCATCATGTTCTGGAGAACAGGTACGAGGATAATTGCAAGCAGAATAAGTCCAAGACCAGCCATAAGCTGCTTCA
>DJXC01000104.1:245-17584 GCA_002449575.1 Ruminococcus sp. UBA7014 | reverse complement strand
TGAACCAGAAACAATTATCGGCGATATCAATCAGGATAAAACTGTCAGCCTTCTGGATGCTGTGACCTTACAGAAATATCTGCTCAAAACCAGAACACTCACCAAGGAACAGAGCATCAATGCAGATATCAACAAGGACGGTAAAATTAATATCTATGATTTGATTCTTCTCAAGAAATCTCTTCTTGAAAAATAACCTCATCTGAGAAATACCACTGAATTTTAATATTCAGTGGTATTTCTGTATTGACAAATGCACAGTAATAGGATATAATAAAAAAAATAAATTTTTATTCTGAAAGGAAAATAATACATGAAACATATCTGGTTTAATCATTGGTTTACAACTGCTTATCATCTTATCAGCCTGATAAAGCAGAATCATCCGGATTTCCGCATTATCGGCACAAGTACCAATCCAAAGGCAATGTATCAGTTCGTCTGTGAAGAATTTTATCCTGAGCCGGACAATATCACGCCGGAAGTATATCTTGATTTTTGTCTGAATTTTTGTAAAGAACACGAAATTGCTGTTTTTGTTCCCAGAAGATTTCTGAAACAGATTTCAGAACATGCAGACCGCTTTACCGCTGCTGGTGTGAAAGTATTTGCAGATACTAGTCCGGTACTTGCAGATATTCTGGATGATAAAATTAAAACTTTTACATTCTTAAAAAATGACTTTCCGGAACTGATTCCCGAATATCTGCTCATACATTCTGCTGAAGAATTCCGGGAAGGTTTTCGGAATATGAAACAGCATCACAAAAGAATCTGCTATAAACTTGCACAGGATGAAGGTGCAAGAAGTTTCCGGGTTCTGGATGAAAATACAGAGTCACTTTCTGCACTGCTGAATCCGCCAAATACAAAAATTCATCCGGAAACGGCTTTCCGGATTTTGGAACAGTATGATTTTTCTGTTCCGGTGCTGATGATGCCCTATCTCGACGGAACGGAAATCAGTGTAGACTGCCTCGCCACAGAAGACGGAAATATTATCATTCCTCGGTATAAGACTGGCGGCAGATTTGCAGAAATCCGCTTTGAACCGGATTTGATGACCTTGTGCAGCCGGATGACAGATTTTATGCAGATAAAAATGCCGTTTAATATCCAGTTCCGGGAATATCAAAACCGGCTGTATCTTCTGGAAATTAATCCCCGTATGTCCGGAGGATTACAGCTTTCCTGTGCCGGAAGCGACATCAACATTCCGGAAATTGCAGTCAGTCAGCTTCTTGGAGTCCGGAAGGAATGGCATTATCCACGGCAGAAAAAAATTCTGTGTGCGCATCTGGAAAGTCCTGTAATTTTCCCTGAATCAACAGAAAATTAATTTGTTTCATCAGATTGCAGAAAGGAGAACATGATGCTGATATCCAGAAAAATAAAAGAAAAACAGCCAGTGCTTGCACTGTGCTATGATTTCGACAAGACACTTTCGCCGGATGATATGCAGGCACAAGGATATATTCAGGACGTTTACGGAGAAGATATTCCGGCATTCTGGAGAGAAACCAATGAACTGGCACAAAAAAATGAAATGGATTCCAATCTTGCTTACATGTACAAGATGGTGCAGGAGGCAAGAGGCAGAGTACTGTTCACCAGAAAAAGTCTTGCTGATTATGGTGCAAAAGTATCTCTGTTTCCCGGTGTGGAAACATGGTTTGAGCGTATCCGGAAATATGGTACGGAACACGGCGTAATTGTAGAGCATTATATTATTTCTTCCGGTCTGAAAGAAATGATTGAAGGTACTGCCGTTGCTAAAGCAGGCGCATTTGAAAAAATTTTTGCAAGCTCGTTTTTGTTTGATGAAAAAGGTGTTGCTGTATGGCCTGCACAGGTTGTGAATTATACAAATAAAACACAGTTTCTGTTCAGAATCGAAAAAGGTGTGCTGGATGTCAATGATTCTGATGTAAATCAGTATTTTCCGCCGGAAAATATTCGTGTACCGTTCCGGAATATTGTCTACATCGGCGATAGTGACACCGATATTCCTTGCATGAAACTGGTGAATACTTACGGCGGTTATGCTGTCGGCGTATTCAATCATGAAACATGTGATAAGACAAAAGTGTATCAGATGCTGCATGATAACCGTATCCGCTTCTTTGCACCGGCGGACTATACAGAAAATTCAGAGCTGGACACGCTCATAAAAACAATTATCCGCAGAACCGCAGAAAATGAAATTCTGGAAGACAGACATTTCCGCTGTCAGAAAGAACAGAAAGAACAGGAGAAAAATGAAAAGTATTAAACCACTTTATAAGCCTGCATTCCAACACCTGAAAACACATTATTTTTTAAATATCATGATTGTTTTTCTGGTAGGATTTATTCTGCATGATGGCTATCAGTATGCTACAAACTGGACAAACACCGTCAGTGAACAGGAACAAGTTATCTATGAACTCCGGGAAGAACGGCTTACCAATTCAGATATTCTGAGGGAACTTGTGGCAAAGCAAAAACTGATTCCGATAGATTTCAGCCTCTATGCAGAAACTTCTTCTGAAAAATATACAATGGGCTATTTTTCCGTGATTGTGAATGAAGTGACAGCTTCCGGGTCTTTGGGGTTCGGAATTCTCAACGGACTGAATAAAATTCTTTTTCAAGGTAAAATAGCAGAATCTATTATGATTTTCATCATGGTGATACTGGCGGCATTGTTCTGGGTATTTGTAAAAAATATGCTTCTGATAGGGAGATGTCGTTATTTTTTGGAGCGAAGGCTTTACCCCGGCACAAAACCGGACAGAATTTTATTTGTATACAAAACCGGAAGTATGAATAATACAGCAAAAGTTATGCTGTTGCGTTCCGTCCGGCAGACACTCTGGAATCTGACGATTATCGGCGGAATTATCAAATATTATGAATATAAGATGATTCCTTATATTTTGGCGGAGAATCCGAATATTTCGTCAAAAGAAGCTTTTTCAATCTCCAGACAGATGATAAACGGTGATAAATTCCGCTCATTTCTGATAGATTTGTCATTTCTGCCGGGCGTGCTGCTGGATGCTGCAACGTTTCATCTGCTTTCCCAGTTTTTCCTGAATCCCTATAAAGAATGCCTGTATGCTGAATTTTATGCAGCACTGAGAGAACAAAAGAAAGCCAAGATTGCTGAAAGTGAACTTCTGTATGATGAACTGTTAGTGACATTTGCCGGGTCAGCAGCATATCCGGACGAAAAATCACCAACACCACATCCGGAAAAACACAGATGGCTGACAACAGATTATGAAAAAATATATACAGGCAACACACCGATATTATTTTTCTTTCTGTTTTCATTTATTGGCTGGCTGTTTGAAGTGTGCTTCTATCTGGTGAATGAAGGTTCATTCATCAACCGGGGAACAATGACAGGTCCGTGGCTTCCGATTTATGGTGTAGGCGGACTGGTAATTATCTATCTTCTGAAACCACTCCGCAAAAAGCCGGCTCTGCTGTTTGCAAGTGCATTTGTTCTCTGCGGTTCGCTGGAATATTTCACATCATGGATTCTGGAACAAATAGCGCACAAGAGATGGTGGGACTATACCGGCTATTTCATGAACATCAACGGCAGAGTTTGTCTGGAAGGACTGACTGTGTTCGGTCTTGCAGGGGTTGCCGTGACTTATTTTATCGCTCCGGTGACAGATAATCTGCTGAAACAGATTCCAAATAAAAAACGAAAAATACTCTGTACAGTTTTGCTGATTCTGTTTGCGGTGGACTGTGTATGGTCAGTCATACATCCGAATACCGGAAACGGCATTACAGAAGGATTCTATTAAGCAAAAAAATCCTGTTTCAGCAGGATTTTTTATTTTTATGATATAGATTTTTTCTATTGGAATATCTAAAAAACAGATATAGAAAACAGATTATCAGGGTATTGACAAATCTGAACAGATAGAGTATAATAATAGATAATTCCTATCAATCATATAGAATAAGAATATTTTTCAATCTGCCGGAAACAGTTCATATCAGAAATTCCGATGCATAGGATAGACTATTGAAAAATTTTGCCATCAGAGGGGGAGAGACAGCTATGAAACAGGAATTATTATACAGTGGTAATTTTGGTCTGGAACGGGAAACTCTGCGTGTCGATGTACGGGGCAGACTGGCACAGACACCTCATCCGTTTGGGGACGAAACGAATATTACAAGAGATTTCTGCGAAAATCAGGTAGAATTAATCACTCCGGTCTGTAACAGCATTGACGAAGTATTACAGTCTCTGCAAACACTGCATGACCGGACTGTCGAAAAACTTGCACAACAGGAGGAAACTCTCTGGATTTACAGCAATCCGCCGCATTTCGATTCTGAACAGGAGATTCCAATAGCACGGTTTGGCGGCGAACAATCGTTCAAACAAAGTTACCGTGAAGCTCTGGAAAAACGATACGGCAAGCGGCTGATGCTGTTTTCTGGTGTACATTTTAATTTTTCGTTTTCTGATGCACTTCTGCATGAATGGTATGACGGAACGGAAAGTTTTTCTTCGTTCCGGAATGCGCTGTATCTGCGGCTGTATCGGCAGTTATTCCGGCATAGCTGGCTTCTGGTGCTGCTGACTGCGGCAAGTCCGGATTATGATGCTTCACTCAATGGTGATGGCTTACAGGGAATTATTCGGAGTGAAACAGCTTCTCTCCGGAACAGCGCAAGAGGGTACTGGAATCAGTTTGTTCCCGTGCTGAATCATACCAGTCTGGAAACATTTGCAGCAGACATTCAGGAATATGTCAATAAAGGGTTATTATTTTCCGTCAGTGAACTGTATCTGCCCATTCGCCTGAAACCATGCGGAGAAAATACGCTCGAAAATCTGGTGAAAAACGGCGTTGACCATATCGAACTGAGAATGTTTGATTTGAATCCGCTCTGTCCGCTGGGGGTGAGCCGGAAAGATTTGCTGTTTGCCCATCTGCTGATACTGTATCTTGTAAATCAGGAAGATACAGAACTGACTCCCGAACAGCAGGAACAGGCTGTCAGCAGACATCAGCAGGCTGCTGCTTATTATCCGGAAGAAACCATAATAAAACAGGCTTTGCAGATTCTTGAACGTATGAGACAGAAATTTTCCAGTCACCCGGAAGCACTGACGGTCATAGAATATCAAAAACAGAAACTGACGGAAAAACGGCTCTGTGAACAAGTCCGGGGCAAAAATTTTTATCAAAGATTAGCAAGAAACCCCCGACTCTTGCCTATATCGCCGCCGCAGATGCTATGAATATTTAAAATAAGCCGGACAGCAAGCCCGGCTTTCTTTCTGCAAATTTTGTAAAATTTCTGTGAACATGCGCAATTTTAACAAAATAGAAACATAACTGTGCTAGAATCATGACAGAGGTGAAATTTTATGTTTAAAATTTTAGTTGTCGAAGATGACAAAGACCTGAATAAGACCGTCTGTACATGGCTGAATAAAAACGGCTATGAGACTATAGGCTGTCTGAATGCCAATGATGCCTATAATGCAATGTATGGTGCATTGTTCGATTTGATTATTTCAGATATTATGATGCCCGGAATTGATGGCTTTGAATTCGCCGAAACCGTCCGCAGCCTGAATCAGGATATTCCACTTCTGTTCATGACCGCAAAAGATGATATGAATTCTAAACAGCGTGGCTATCGGCTCGGCATTGATGACTATATGACAAAACCTGTGAATCTGGATGAACTTCTGCTCCGGATAGGCGCACTGCTCCGCCGGGCAAAAATCAATCAGGCAAAGCAGCTGACAGTCGGCAGTTTTACCATGAATGCCGATGAACGTACTGCCGTTTTGAACGGTGAGGAAATTCCGCTGACTGTAAGAGAATTCAATCTGCTGTATAAACTGCTGTCCTATCCCAAAAAGACGTTTACCCGTTCGGCACTTATGGACGAATTCTGGGATATGGAAAGCACTTCCGGTTTGCGGACGGTTGATGTTTATATGCGGAAACTCCGGGAAAAATTTCAGGACTGTCATGATTTTGAAATCGTCACAGTCCATGGTCTGGGCTATAAGGCGGTTATCAAATGAAAAAATTCAGCGGAATCTATAAATTTATTATTTTCTTTCTGCTGATTGCGTTTGTTGTAAGCTGTTCTTTCTTTCTGTTTCTGCATTTTATGGAATTTTCGGCGGAAGACCTGAAAACGGCAGCCCCCCTGACATTCGGCAATGTATTGTTTATTACGCTGATATTCTGGATTCTGGATACACTCCGCCGAAAGTTCTATACGGACAGACCTGTTCAGCGCATTATTCATGGACTGGAAAAAATGACTGACGGAGACTTCCAGACCAGAATTGAACCGTTTCCGACAATTTCAGGTATGGAAGAATATAATGAAATTATTGCATATATCAATAAAATGGCGGAGGAACTTTCCGGTGTGGAAACACTCCGGACAGATTTCGTTTCCAATGTTTCCCATGAGATGAAAACGCCACTTGCAGTCATGCGCAATTATGCCACACTGCTCCGGAGTGAAAATATTACAGAAACAGAACGGAAAGAATATGCCGCAGCCATTGACGATTCTGCTGCACGGCTGTCCGCTCTGATTGTGAATATCCTGAAACTGAACAAACTCGAAAATCAGCAGATTTATCCGGAAGTTCAGCATTATTCCCTCTCAGAGCAGCTCTGTGAATGTCTGCTCGAATTTGAATCTGAATGGGAACAGAAACATATCAGTCTCGAAACTGAAATTGACGAGGATGTCAGTATTTATGCCGATGCAGAACTGCTTAGTCTGGTCTGGCATAATCTGATATCCAATGCACTGAAATTTACAGAAGAAGGCGGCACAATTATGCTGACACTACACGAAGAACAGCAGAAAGCCATCATTTCTATCAAAGATACCGGCTGCGGCATGGACAGCAATACCGGAAAACATATCTTTGAAAAGTTCTATCAGGGTGATACTTCCCATGCCGCAAAGGGAAATGGTTTGGGGCTTGCACTGGTCAAAAGAATTATTGATATTGTCAATGCCGAAATCTCTGTTGAAAGCGAAATCGGCAAAGGCAGCACGTTTACAGTGATACTGCCGGAAGGAGCTGAAAGTCATGAGTGAAGAAAAATTCAGTTATACCTATTCAGCACAGCGACACGCCGAAATTGAACAGATACGTCGAAAATATGAACCGTCCCGTCCGCCGGATGACAAACTGGAATATCTTCGTCAGCTTGACAAAAGCTGTGAACGTGCCGGAACAGTAGTCTCCATTCTAGCAGGCGTTATGGGAACACTGGTATTCGGAGGCGGTATGGCAATGATTTTCAAAATGCATAATTTTGGTATCGGAATTCCAGTGGGGCTTGCAGGGTTGTGCATTATGGCGGCAGCCGTTCCGGTCTTCCGGAAAATGACTGCTGTCCGCCGGAAACGCCTTGCACCGGAAATTCTCCGACTGATTGAAGAACTTGAGAATCCGCCTTCGGCATAATCCGGACAGTTCAGGAATTGTTTTTCTGTAAAAGCTGTTTGGTGCGTAATTTGTCATCATACATCATAATATCTGCCTGACGGAAAATTTCTTCAAAATCGGAATCTTTATGATATTCTGCATATCCAATGGCGATACTGTAATTTTTGTTCTGAACAGAAGCTTTCAGTTCTGCAATCAGTTTCAGGATTTCTTCTTCCTGACTGGATGGACAAAGAATTGCAAAAAAATACCCTCACAGATTTCTGTGAGGGCTTTTCTTATGCCTGTACCGGTTCGGACAAAAGTTTGTACCGAAGTTCAGCAGTACGCTTTCTGTAAATGCGCTTTAACAGAATCCAGCCAATCACTGCTGTAATTGCTTCTGTTATCGGAAATGCACCCCATACAAGCCATGCTCTTTCGGGGTTCTGCTGTGCCAGATGCACAAATAACAGAATAAAAGGAAAAATAATAATGAACTGACGAAGCAGAGAAATCACAAGCGATTCAATCCCGCCGTCCAATGCCTGATATATTCCCTGAAAAGCAATATTCGCCCCGGCAAATACAAAACTCAGGGAAATTACATGCATAGCACTGAGGAATAATTTTTCTGTATTGCCGCTCATACTGAACAGGTGCGCAAATGCACTGGCAGAAAGTTCAGCAGCAAGCGTTCCGGCAAGCATAATAACGCCTGTATCAAGAATGCCATATTTTATGCCGTCCCGAATTCTGGATTTATTCCCCGAACCATGGTTGAATGCAATGATTGGTGTGATTGCATCACGCAGCCCAAATGCCGCAAATAAGACAAACTGCTGAATTTTATAATACATGCCGTATGCAGTCTGCATGGGTACACTGATTCTGACAAGAATCAGATTCAGCCCGTATGTCATGAAAGACATGAGTGCCTGTGCAATTATCGCTGGAAGACCAATCTGATAAATTTCCCGGATAATCTGCATATCCGGTTTCAGACAGGAAACAGAATTCGGAATCTCTTTGTTGATTCGGAAATGAAAGAAAATTCCTAGTCCGGCAGAAACAACCTGACCGATTACAGTCGCCAGTGCTGCACCTTGTACACCAAGTTCCGGACAGCCCAGCCAGCCATAAATCAGAATCGGGTCAAGAATAATATTCACGACTGCGCCGGCAATCTGTGCAATGGTCGAATATAAAGAATTTCCGGCAGCTTGCAGCAGTTTTTCCGCAATTGAAAATAATACAATTCCAAATGAACAGATACAGCAGATTCTGAGATAAGAAACTGCCATTTCTACAGTAACAGCACTGGTTTCAGCGGAAATCTGTGACATGACATAGGGCTTGACTCCGAACAGTCCGAACAATACAAACAGAAGAAACATCACACCAGCAAGAAAAAATGCATTTCCGGCAGCCTTTCCAGCTTTTTCGGAATTCTTCTGTCCCAGACATTTCGAGACAAGCGCATTCATGCCGACACCTGTGCCAATTCCAAATGCAACCATAAGCATCTGTGCCGGAAAAACCAATGTCAGGGCATTGGCAGCATCTGTGCCGGTATCTTTCATATTCGAGACAAATGCACTGTCTACGATATTATAGACCGCCTGCAAGACCATGGAAAGAATCATCGGCATCCCCATATTGAGCAGCAGCTTCGGCACAGGCATGACTGCCATTTTGTTTTGATTCTGAGATTTCAAGAAAAACACCTCTCTAAAAATTTAGAATAAAATAAAAAAATCGTGCAGAAAGCGTATAATCTGGAGTTACGCTTTCGCTGCACGATTATGATATTATCATAGCAGATTTTTACAGAATTTGCAAGGGGTATTCTGCACAAAGATTTTCCGGATTTTTGTCCTGAATTTTTACAGAGGCTGACTGCTGCGCTTTTCCTGCATTTTCATGCGGCGGATATCTTCGCCGAGAAGTTCCCAGATTTCATAGACTGCATATAATCTGGAAAAAATACGCTCATCATACTTTGAATCCAGCAATGCACGGCTGAGATTGGTGCTGATGATAGTCGGCAGATGCTTGTTGATTCTGGTGTTGATAATGTTATATAACATAGATTTGGTAAAAGCAGTCTGAAATTCTGTTCCTAAGTCGTCCAGTACAAGCAGGTCAGTACTGATAACCATCTGCAATGTGCTGATTTCTGTTTTTTCAGTGGAAAAATGTTCCTGTTCTATCTGTGAAAGAAGATTGCCGATAGAATCATAAATGACAGCATAGCCCTTTTTCAGCACTTCCGTCACAATGGAAAGTGAAAGATGTGTTTTGCCGACACCTACTTTTCCAAAAAATAACAAATTGGAAGAATTGGTGCTGAAATTTGCTGCATATTGTTTGCAGAATTCCAGTGCCTTTTTCATTTTCAGATAACAGTCAACTTCTTCGCCTTTTGCATTTTTCTTGACAATGCCCTTGTAATATTCCAGTGAAAACTGGTCAAATGTACGAAGCTGGAGATGGGTTTCTTGATTCATTTTTTCAATGCTTGCAGAAGAAATCAGTTTTTCAAGACATTCACAGTATCTGTTTTCCCGAAATCCTGTATCCTGACATTTTTCACAGGTGTAGTGAATATCCAGATAATCAGCCGGATAGCCGTGATTTGTCAGAAGCTGAGCACAATAACGCTGCGCCTGTAAATTCTGCCGTTTCAGAATTTCAATATCTTCGCCTGCCAGAATCCGGAGGGCAGTCTGTGCAAGCTGATAATTGACTTCGGCAATTTCCGGAATTTTTTTATTGATTTCCCGATACCGTCTTTCATTTTCCACTTTCGCCTTGATTCTTCTTTGTGAGACAATGTTTAAAGCCTCCTGAAAAGCGTTCTGATTCAAAACAGATTCCTCCTTAGTTGATTAAATCAAGATATTTGTCCAGTTCTTCCATACGTTCTTTCTGTGCAGCATCTTCTTCCGGTGTTGTTTTCTGCTTTCGGCTTTTTTTATTTTTAGAAATCAGAAGCTGAATATATTCATCATGATGATTCTGTGCTTCCTGAAGGTCAGTAATCTGCTTCTGATTCCATTCTACAAGAATCGAATGAATATATTTGAAATTTACTTTTCCGGTAGCTTCGACAGACAGGTCTCTTGCATATTTGAGCAGTTCTTCAGAAAAGCCCATTGGCTGCCAGAGTTCAATATATTCTTTCTGATTTTTAGTCGGACGAGCATCCAGTTCAAAAATACGACAGATGTAATTTGTATAAGTGTAAAATTCTGTAAGTTCTGTGACTTTTTTTTCAGCGGCTTCCGGAGTCATAATTTCATCTTCGTACCAGTCGGCGGCGATTCTATTCAGATAGTTCTGTGAAAGATGTTCCGTTTCAGAACAGTATTTCAGCAGAATTAAAATAACTTCTGCCGGCATTCCCAGATAAGCATACATCCAGACAAGAGAATTCGCCTGCATCTGGTTAATGGCTTTCTGATAATATTTTTCTTCTGCAATGCGGATGAGTTTCCGCAGTTCCGGAGAAGAATTAATCATATTAGAAATCGTTTCCACAGAGAAAAAATCCTGTAAGCCGAACTGACTGAGTTTCAGTTTGCGGAGTTCCTGCTGCTGTTCCGGTGAAGTCTCTTGCTTGGGTGCAGGTTTTGTTTCAGACTCCGGAACAGGCATGGAAAACGGCATATCTGCTGCTGTCACGGATGGTTTCGGCGCAGGCGGAGGAGAGGGCGGTACAGAAGGAAATAATTCCAGTTGTCTGCCCTCAGTCTTTTCTTCCAGAATATTCACCTGTGACCAGAAAGCAAGCGCATCGGCTGCCTGTTCTTCCGGCATCCGAAGAAAAGAAGCAATCTGTGATACGGTAAACTGCTTGTCAGGATAGCGAAGAAGATATAATAATACTTTCAGATGGTGTTCTTTTGCAAGCCTTATCAGATTGTCAACTACTGCTGACGGCACGGAAAAGGCGTGAAAACCAAAATTGACCTGATATTCCATAAAATCAGTGCTTCTCCTGAACTGTAGTGTCTATGACATTAGCATCGGCAGCTTTATAGCCTTCCATGCCCAGAAGTGATGAAACCAGCCGGATAACGGCATGAAGCGTGAAACCAATGCCGATAATACGGACAGTATCGTTCATGACAGCTATCGGTCTTGTCATGACGAAAATCGCCAGAAGTGCACTGACAGCACATAAACTGAATCCAATCCACCATTTCGGAACATCCTTCCGGAAAGTAAAGTTCCGGTACATGCCAGATGCAGAACTTACCAGAATCCAGCCGCCGAATAATATTGGAATCAGCACTTTCAGTAAAACCGGAACAATTTCCAGCAGTACCCCAATCAACAGAAAGGCAGTGCCATATATGATATTCTGCGAAGACCGGAATTTCGGGAACAGACACAGCAGCAGAAGCAATGCCCCTGCACCACAGCAGACACCGCCGATTAATTTACAGGTTGTTGTAATAATATCCGGCTTTGCTGTAAAGATGATTCCGGCAGCCAGTGTGATAATTGAAAAAAGATTGGTATACCAGAACGTTTTCCAGTTGATTTTTTTGAACATAGACTATCGCTCCTTAAGATGAAATATAAAATATGTTGATTATAAATAATGCCTGAGCCACTTGAAGTAGAATTTTTTCAGAACACCAGCGTTCTGATACATTCCCTGTGCAAGGGCTTCTGCCGTCCGGCTGAGATAATGCAGTTCACTGTTTGTCATCGGGTGCGGACTGTACCGGAGCTTTGCGCCAATCTGTACCGCTGCCGAAAGACTGTAAACCGGATTCATATATTCGGAACAGTGCAGTTCAGAATCTTCTACCAGTTCGCCGATATTTGTGCCTTTGGTACGGACTCCGCATTCGGAAAGCAGTTCTGTCAGATAGCGATATGCGCAGAAAGCAGCGGCTTTCCGGTCTTCCTGCGTCAGATTTTTTTCTCGTTTCCGGATAGCGGTAATTCTGAAAATACGGAAAAGCAGCGTCATCAGACAGAAAAATGCTGCAATTGTCAGCGAAATGATGAAAATCAATGTCTTCACCGGAATTTCCGTTTTTTCCGGAACAGATGATTCTGTCGGCAGTTCCGGAACAGTTTCAGCAGGCGCAGTCGGAACAGAATGTGTTTCCGGAACAATGATTTCCGGAACAGGTTTGACTTCATGTGTACGGGGTGTAAAGTAGGAGAATGTAAATTCAAACGGAATCCAGCCCAGACCGCTGAGATAGATTTCTGTCCATGCATGGGCATTGCTGTCCAGAATTTCAGAAGTATAGGCAGTGCTGCCGTCTTCAGCTGTGGATTTTGCAAGCGTTCCGGGGCGGGAACAGTCAAGCATATAGCCTTCACAGTATCGTGCCGGAACACCTGCCATTCTTGCGAGAACCGTTCCGGCTGTGGCATAGTGTTCACAGTAACCTTTTCGGTTTTCCAGCAAAAACCATGCTGTATGGTCTGTGCCGGAAGGCGTTTTTCCGGGTGCAAGTGTATAACTGACGTTTTCACAGATTTTATCACGAATATCCTGTAATTTCAGGATTGTTTCTGACGGGGAAGCTGTCCGGGCATCAAAATCAGCAAGCAAAGCAGCATATGCTGTCCGGACTGCCTGTAAAGAAGGAGTATCCGGCAGGGATGTGTAATTCTCATAGACAAAGTCATCATAGAAGCTTCCGCAGAGAATGCCGGCTTCTGCTGCACGGGAATCCCATGCACTGCTGCCGGAAATCCAGACAAGTGTATCATGCAGCGGCGGCAATGTCGGAAACAGTTCCGGGTCACAGCGTTCCGGCAGTTCCAGAATATCTATCTGGTAAACAGCATCTGTATCAGAAAGAATGGCTTCATAGTCCGTATGCCCCTGAATTGTGTAAGTTCCGGTATTCGTCTGAATATGGTCATCCGGCTGACAGAGAATGTTTTTATTTTTCTGAAATCCATAAGGCACACACTGCGACAAGATGCCAGTTGTGTGGTAAAGTGCCATCTGTACAGGATTTCCGCCTGTTACAGTAGAATATAAAAATTCCGGCGGATAGTAATCCAATGTGCTGAAAATTTTCAGTTTTTCGGCATTTGTCAGAGAGTCCGGCGAAATCGTCCAGTTAGAACCTGTATAGTCAAATCCTGTGCGGTATTTTAAATAAATTCTGGTTTCAGGATTTTCAGAAAAAGCAATGCTCGTGACAGGTGCGTTTTCATAAAGTTTTTCATCCAGACTGCCAAGCGGAATCTGATTGTCTTCCAGTGCGGACAGTTCGCCGTAATCTGACAAAATCGGATTGTCTGTCAGATGCAGAGAAGCAATATAATTCTGAAAGTCAGTACGCAGCGTTTTAAATTTTTCCGGACGGGCATAGCCTGTTTTATACAGAAGCAGTTCCACACCACCGAACAGCAGGAGTGTGACAAACAATGTGATAATTCCGGTTATTTCCGGAAGCATAAAGCGCATACCAGAAACCGGAAAGAATGCGTTCTTCTTCCGGAGAAAGCCCGTCTTGCCGCCGTTCTGGTTGATGCCTGAACCTGCCATCTGTACTGCCGCCATCGCAAACCAGAACGCTGTCAGAAGTGCCGCAAAGAAGTGATTCGGCACAATGCCAAAAAATAAGCCGATTTCAATAAACGGAAATGTTACCAGCAGACTCAGAAAAAAATTCTGATAGCGCAAAACGGCATAACATACCATCCAGATAATAGGAAATGCCAGAAAGCAAGCAACACAGCTCACGCTGCTGACCTGTGAATAAGCATCATCTGTTACAAAATATTCCCAGTCAGTCATGTAAATTGCCTGACATACGTCATTTGTCAGATACATCAGACCGTTGGTAATACGCTCTCTCTGCCAGAAAAATAATCCGCAGTACAGCAGAACAATCCCAAGCACCGGCAGAACACTATGTTCCGGCTTTATTGCAAAATAGGAGAAAAACAGGAATACCGGCACGATTGCCGCCATCAGCACCGGCAGAGAATATACCGGTGAAAACATCGACAAAAATGAGAAAATACTGCTGATAACACCAGCAAACGCAATCAGCACGAGCAGAATTTTATGCCGCCCCGGACAGGAATTCTGTAATGCCATAGAGAGCGTATTTTCAATCTGTACACCGTTTTGAAATTCAGAAACTTGCTGTTTCATGATAAGTTTACCTCATAGTAGTATAAAATCAGATAACCAGTCCGGCAAGACTTTCCGCAGGCTGTTCCGGCAGAACTGTCCGTACAGAAACACTGTCTGACGAAAAAGAAAGCGGCTGTTCATGCAGAATCACCAGATTTTTCTGTTCTGCTTCTGTCTGCCGTTCAAGTACGGGAAGCATTGCCGCCTGTGCATCATTGGTGATGAGCGTGACGGAAGAATAC
Organism: Ruminococcus sp. UBA7014; assembly: GCA_002449575.1. Lineage (GTDB taxonomy): Bacteria > Bacillota > Clostridia > Oscillospirales > Ruminococcaceae > UBA3855. Next base: position 2,763 of record DJXC01000104.1, on the reverse strand, counting down.
TGCTGTCCGGAAAAAATTTCACGCAAATCCTCTGCATCCAATGCCATGTTGTCCAGTGCATGATATAATTCACGGAAAATTTCCGGAAGGTCGTCTCTGGATTTTAAAGTCCGGACAAACAGTCTGCTGCCGCTGTGCCATGCCAGTATCGCTGTCAGGTCAGCTTCGGCAAGCTGTACCGCCAGAGAATATATCAGAGTTAAAAATTCCTGTGCTTCCTGCATTTTTTCCATTTCTCCGGAAACTGTGCCGGAAAGATACTCTGCAAGTACAAGTACCTGCTTCGCTGTCGGAAAACCAAATTCTTTGATAAATAGAATATCTGATTTGGAACTGAGTTTCCAGTGAATTCGGCTGACGGCATCCCCCGGATGATATTCCCGGATATTGAAAATTTCAGAAGGGTCATCACCGGGACGGTCAGACGCATAACGGCTGCTTTCCGGCGCATAAACTGTACCCGAAGTTTCGCTGACGGATAAATTCAGTTTTTCCGGCAGTACCAGAATTTCAATTTCGTCATTGATTTTCTTCATCTTCGTGTGAAATAAATGAAAATAATCCAGAACATGCAGATATTCAATCCGGACTTTCACTGCACCGCAGCATTCCGGACGGATATAAAATGTCAGTCTTGCAGAATTCCGGCTGTGCAGCGGAAACCGGAATTTCGTCTTCTCCGGTGTGTCGCTGAATGCATGACATACACTGAGCTGTGCATAGACTTTCGGAAAAAACAGCGGACAGCGGTTTTCTACCATCACAGAAACCGGAACAGACTCATGCACAGTACAAGATACGGCGGTACAGTTCAGGGAAGCTTCACAAGTCAGTTTCACCCATAGCAGACAGAGTTTCATAAAGACAGGCACAACCAGCGCACAAATCAGCATTACCAATGCCAGAGAATCGATATATAAAACAGAAAAAACTGACAGCCCTGCCACTAATGCCAGATACAGAAGTTTGACAAACCACATAGAACCGCTTCACTCCGCATCTGGTACAGGAACGGTTTTCAGAATTTCCTGTACTAAACTCTGTGCCTGTTCAGGTGTATCATCTGTACCATGCAGCAGAAGTCTGTGACAAAAGACATCTGCACAGACAAAAGCAATGTCATCCGGCAGAAGATAATCCCGTCCCTGCGCATAGGCACAGGCTTTTGACATCTGCATCAGTGCCAGTGAACCCCGTGGGCTGATACCCAGCCGGATGGACGGGTGATTCCGTGTTGCCTGAATCAGACTGACAATATAATGATAAATCGAATCGTTGATATAAATTTCTTCTACCTCCTGGCGCATAGCAAGCAATTCTTCCGCATCGGCGACCTGTTCAATATCGTCAAGCGGATTGGAAGTCTGACGGGCTTTCAGCAAAGCAATTTCATGTTCAGCGGACGGATAGCCCAGTGACAGCCGGACAAGAAATCTGTCCATCTGGGATTCCGGGAGTCTCTGCGTTCCGACACAGGTGATAGGGTTTTGTGTGGCAATTACAATATGTGGCTGGGGCAGGGGATAGGTTTTCCCATCCATGGTGACTGCGCCTTCTTCCATCAGCTCCAGCAGAGCCGATTGTGTCTTGCTGGAAGTACGGTTGATTTCGTCTGCTAACAGCAGATTGCAGAATGCTGCACCTTTCTTGAAAACAAAACTGTCACTGCTTTTCTGATACATTGTAAAGCCTGTGACATCTGTCGGCAGAACGTCAGGAGTAAACTGGATTCTTTTGCAGGACAGTGCAAGCGTCCGGGAAATTGCCAGTGCAAGTGTTGTTTTCCCTACACCCGGCATATCTTCGAGCAGAATGTGTCCGCCTGCCAGAATCGCAAGCAGAACTTTAAAGATGACATCATTTTTTCCGTTGACAGCTTTCTGAATTTCGAGCAGCATATTCTGGAGTGTTGGCTGTCGGAGCTGAATTCGCATAGTTTTGGTTCTGGGTTGTGCCATTGGAGCATCTTCGTCCTTTCTGAATTTTAATTCACCTGAATCTATTATAGCATTTTTGAAAGTAAAATGCAATAGCTTTCCGGGAACATATGCTTCTCTTATTTTATCATATTTTTCTCTGTTTGTCCAGAGATTTTACAATTATTTTGGAACGGAATGATACTTTTCAGAAAAAATTCAAAAATTTTAAAAAAAAATTGAAAAAGTACTTGACAAATCTGAAATTCTGTGCTATAATAATATCTGTTGAGTGAATGTGCCTGTAGCTCAGCTGGATAGAGTGACTGGCTACGAACCAGTAGGTCGGGGGTTCGAGTCCCTCCAGGCACGCCAACAAGCCGGATTTTATCAGAAATCCGGTTTTTTATTTTTCTTAAAATATTTTCTGAAAAAATTTTCAAAAAAGACTTGACAAATTTCAAATTCTGTGCTATAATAATATAGTCGTCAGATGAATTCCATATTTGACAGATTCACTCTTTGCGGAAATACCCAAGTGGTGAAGGGGCTCCCCTGCTAAGGGAGTAGGTCGTGAAAGCGGCGCGAGGGTTCAAATCCCT
>DJXC01000104.1:0-179 GCA_002449575.1 Ruminococcus sp. UBA7014 | reverse complement strand
GAGGGTTCAAATCCCTCTTTCCGCGTAATAAAAAAGACTGCTTTATATAAGCAGCCTTTTTTATTTTTTCAGATAATGAAAACAGGAAAATATCCGGATTTGAAAAATAAAAAACCTGAATTATGCGCTTTTACATAATTCAGGAATTTTTGGGAAACGGAGAGAGTGGGATTCGAACC
>DJXC01000110.1 GCA_002449575.1 Ruminococcus sp. UBA7014 | reverse complement strand
TGTTCTAATCTTTATGTTATGATGCAGGGCTGGTTTGTTCAGCCCTGCAAACTTATTTTTTGATTTGTATCTATTCAGAACTTCATTAGAAAATTGAAAATTCTTGTGATAGCCGCATCGCTGATGACATGATACATCCTCCAGCCGCACCTGTCTGACGAAGTTCTGAAATCTTTTCGGCTGTGATACCGCCGATAGCATAAACTGGTAATTCTGTCCGACTGCATAAATCACGGAGAAATGCAGTTCCACGAGGAGCAAGACCTTTTTTACAGTCGGTTACATAAATATGCCCGGCTGTTACATAATCTGCACTCAATGATTCCGCTAGCCGCAATTGTTCTGCACTGTGAACAGAAGTTCCGACAGTCTCAAATTCATAACAAATTGATTCTGTCAGCAATGACAGCGGCATGTGCAGTGAAGAAATTCCCAAGGCTCGTGCAGTTTCAGGAAAATTATGAATCGTCAGCTGCATATCATATTCTGTACATGCCCGGAGAACACGTTCTGCTAATATTGTATAATCATCAGGAGAGAGGTCTTTTTCACGGAGGATGACACGGGTAATTCCTGTATCTCTGATATAGGGAATCTGTTCCCAGAGCGGACGGGGACAGAGGTTTCTTGCCGTAACTGCGATTATCTCAAAATTATCAGATGTAAACATAATCATTCAGAACTGGCTGCAAGCCTCGCTGCCTGATTGCAGCAATGACTTCTTCAAGTGAGCGGTTGTCGCTGATTTCAAACTGTGAATCGCCGACTTCCTTTATTTCTTCTTCTGTGTGACTGCCGATTCCCGTGCTGACACCAGCAGAAATCTTCGTTGCACACATTCCTATTACATTATTCCGAAATCCGGCACGTTCACGGGTAGAAATCGTCAGCCCTGCGAACGGCATAAAAATCCGGTAAGCACACATGACTTGTAATAACTGCCGTTCGTGAACATCCTTCGGATTGATTTTATCATTATTGATAATCGGACGAAGGCGCGGACAGCTGAAAGAAATTTCCGCATGAGGATACTTTCTTTGGAGCAGATAAGCGTGCATTCCGACAGCAAACGCATCTTTCCGGAAATCTGCAAGCCCCAGCAGTGCCGCAAATGCAACTCCGCGCATTCCGCCCCGAATGGCACGCTCCTGCGCATTCAGCCGATACGGGAAAATCCGCTTATGCCCGGCAAGATGCAGCTGTTCATAACGATTACTGTCATAAGTCTCCTGAAATACTGTCACATAATCCGCACCGCACTGATGCAGATAAGCGTATTCCTCTGTATTCATCGGATATACTTCAATGCCGACATTCTTGAAATACTCATGTGCCACTGCACAGGCACGTCCAATATATTCTACATCACTGTCCTTCCGGCTCTCTCCCGTGAGAATCAGAACTTCTTCCATGCCGGTTTTAGCAATGGCTTCCATTTCCCGGCGAATACCATCCTCATCAAGTCTGGCACGCCGAATTTTATTCATGCAGTTAAATCCGCAGTAGATACAATGATTTTCGCAGAAATTCGAGATATACAGCGGTGTGAACAACAGTACGGAATTTCCGAAATGCTTATGGGTTTCCATCATGGCACGTCCTGCCATTTTCTCCAGAAACGGCTCAGCAGCCGGAGACAGCAGCGCACCGAAATCCTGTGGTGTCAGATATTCAGCAGCAAGCGCATGTTTCACATCAGTTTCTGTATAAAGACCGGCATCATAATTCTGCATGGCATTGAGAACACGCTCACCGATATCAGAATCTTCCAGAACTTCCATATCAGGAAGATATTGCATATGATTGATTTTTTCCATAATCCGCCTCATTCCTGAATGAAGCCGGTCAGCGGAGAAGAGGCAGAGGCACGGTCAAGCACCCGTCCTGTTCCGGCAAGATAAGCTGTTCTTCCGGCGATAATTGCATGACGGAATGCCTTTGCCATCTCGACGATATTTCCGGCAGTGGCAATCGCAGTATTTGCCATGATGGCAGCAGCTCCCATTTCCATTGCTTCACATGCCTGCGAAGGCTTGCCAATACCGGCATCTACGATAATCGGCAGGTCGATTTCTTCAATCAGAATCCGGATAAACTGCTTTGTAGAAAGTCCCTGATTCGAGCCGATAGGCGCAGCAAGCGGCATGATGGCAGCCGCACCGGCATTCACCATATCACGTGCTGCATAAAGGTCAGGATACATATAGGGCATTGGAATAAAGCCTTCTTTTGCGAGCATTTCACATGCTCTGGCAGTCTCATAATTATCAGGGAGAAGATATTTTGAATCATGAATGACTTCGATTTTAATAAACTCTCCGCATCCTGCCTCACGGGCAAGCTTTGCAATTTTGACAGCTTCTTCGGCATTTCTCGCACCGGAAGTGTTCGGGAGAAGCGTCACACCTTCCGGAATATGTTCTAAAATATTTCCGCTGAAACTGTTGACACGGCGCAGAGCTAATGTCACAATCTCTGCTCCGGCGTGTTCTACTGCTGCATGGATAAGGTCAAGGTCAAATTTGCCAGACCCCAGAATAAAACGGGAGGAAAATTCATGTCCTCCGATCACAAGTTTATCACTCATAATCATGAACTCCTTTTTGTAATATGATTTCGACTGCCCGTGCCGCCATATGTCCGGCACAAATCATCACACGGGAGGCAGTCAGTCCCACGCCTTGTGCAACATCAGTCACACCATCACCGCAGAGAGTCAGCTTATCCGTGATACGGCGTGTCGTGATGGCATTTGCATTTCCGAATCCTGCCATACCGCTTCCGCTGATAAGATATTTTTTCGGAAGCTGTTCCATGACAGTATTCACAAGCATTGCCTTTTGTTCCGGCACATCGAATGCCTCGATGATGATATCACAGTCTGCAAAAATTTTTTTGCAGTTTTCGGCAGTGATACGAATCGAATGCGACAGAATATCGCAGAACGGATTGATTTCATGCAGAATTTCAGGGAGGGCACTGGCTTTCTTTTGTCCAATATGACTCAGCGTATACAGCTGACGGTTAATGTTGGAAATCTCGACTGTATCAAAATCTGCAAGTGTCAGATGTCCAACACCGCTTCGCACAAGTGCTGATGCAATATTAGAGCCGAGACCGCCCAGTCCGGCAATGCCGACCCGTGCTGATTTCATAACATAATAAATCGGCTTATCACTGCGGGAATCAACTGCTTCAGCAAATACTGTTTCTGTAATCTCTGTCATATCAGCCGCCTCCTACAAAGCCGATAATATCCACTTCATCACCATCCGCAAGTGTTTGATTGTAGTTCGATTTCGGCAGGATTTCTCCGCCAATCATAACAGCAGTGCGTTCCGGCATCAGCTTCATAGAGGCAAGCAGTTCCAGCACAGTCATACCTTCTGCTGCCCTGGGTTCTCCGTTGATTGTTACCATTCTGACAGCTCCTTTTTCAAAAATTCGCAAAAAAATACAGTACGCCCGGAGTCTGCACCGATGGTGGTACACCCCGGACGCACTGGCTGCGTCTGTCATTATTATAGCATATGCACAAATATTTGTCAAGTACTATTTTAAAATTTATTGACAAATTTCCAAAATCGTGATATACTAAAATCAGCTCCAGCAGCTGAAAATTTTATGACAGAAAGCAGGAATCCATATGAAGATTTTCATTGATGCTGACGGCTGCCCTGTCATAAGAATTGCTGTCAGAACTGCAAAAGAATATAATATTCCCTGTATCATTCTCTGCGATACGTCACATCTGATTCAATACGATGATGCTGAAACAATTACTGTTGACAAAGGTGCAGACTGTGTTGATTTCCGTCTGGTCAGCCTGATTCAGAAAGAGGATATTGCCATTACACAGGATTATGGACTTGCGGCAATGTGTCTCGCAAAAAAGGCAGCTGTTCTCAATCAGGACGGAAAACAATACACACCGGATAATATTTGCAGTCTGCTGGAATTTCGTGCAGTATCGGCTAAAATACAAAAAAGCGGCGGCAGACTGAAAGGACTTTCCAAACGGACTCCGGAACAGGATAAAGCTTTTGCTTCTGCACTGAAAACACTTTTGAAATCAAGATAACGCCATCTGAGCATTCTCAAACGGCGTTTATTGTTTATAAATCCTGTAAATCCGCAGCAGTCAAATCATTTTCGATATTATCCCTTACAAGGTCATTGTCAATTTCTGCATAGACCGGCGAAACTGGTTTTTCAGAAGAAAATGATTCTGTATGCCATACTTTCTGAGAAGGCGGTTCTGTTCCTGCGATAACCGGATTTGCTTTCTTTTTTTGATGTTTTGCTTTTCCCTGAATTTCAGGCACATGGGATACTGCATTACGGCACTGCGTATGCGTATTTTCAGGACGCTTCATGCCTTGTTTTGCCATGCTTCTCACCTCAGAATCATTATGTGCATTTACTCAGAATTTATGCAGATGCACAAAAATCAGAATCACAGCATAATCTGTAAAAAACAGCTTTGTGAGGTGATATGGATGACAAGAATGTGTGCTGTAATTTTAGAAATTAATAGAGATAATCTGCTGGTACAGGACAGTGAGACAAATCAGGAAGTGCTGGTGCATACGAACTGTACCTGTAACCTGCATGTAAATGACAGAATTCTGATTTTATATAATGGAATTATGACGATGAGTATTCCACCACAGATTAATGCAGTCCGCATTTCAAGAATGCCTTTTAACCGATGCCCACGATAAAAGATAAAGACAGAGGCAGCTTTCCGAAGCTGTCTCTGTTCTGTTTCCGTAATAAACTGGATTTGTTCTTTCAGTTCATCACTGAAATCTTTCAAATCATCTGCTCTAGTCACAGGATTCCTCAGCAGAAAACAAAGATTACGTATCACCATGGAACGGCTCATCCGGAAAGGAAGCCGTACACCGGAATGTTTCCTTTCATTTTGAACACGCTGTTCCAGCTCATAAATTTTTTCGCCCGGAGTACCATCACCATTCAGCAGCTCTGTATATTCCCTGACAAGCCTGGTGTAGTATGCTTCCTGCCACTTTGCAAGTCTGGTTCTGAACAGTTTCCAGTCATTTTCTGTAAATTCATTATTCTGCATTCTATTCTCCCCACTGCTAAGTTATTTTATATCTATAAATGAGCATTTCAACAA
>DJXC01000216.1 GCA_002449575.1 Ruminococcus sp. UBA7014 | reverse complement strand
AAATTTTCCTGTATTTTCCAGTATGATTTCTAAAAAAACCGCACATACTAACAGCGTGAACGGGATTGCCGTCACAGAAAGAGGTAACACCATGAACAACAGCATCTGGGATAAAATTTGTCTGACACTGCTGATTATCGGCGGTATCAACTGGGGGCTTGTCGGTATCTTTGAATTTGACCTTGTTGCATGGCTGTTAGGCGGTTCTGCATCCATTCTCAGCCGGGCGGTTTACATTCTTGTAGCCGTTTCTGCTGTATGGTGTACAACACTTCTGTTCCGTCTGGACGACCATGAGGATTCCCGTCAGATTCATTCTGTCGGCTGACCCTGAAAAAAATAAAATGCCCTGTTCCTGTGAGATGGGAACAGGGTGTTTATTTTTTCAGAAACTGAAACTTACGCATTCAGAAGCTTTGCCAGATGGGACTTCTTTCTTGCTGCGTTGTTTTTGTGCAGAAGATTTTTAGCGCAAGCCTGGTCAACACGCTTGATAGCGAACTTGATAACTTCTTCCTTATCAGCAGCGTGATTGGCAGCAGCGAGTTCTGCTTTCTTGATTACGGTCTTGAGATTGGACTTTCTTGCCTTATTGGCAGCAGCCTTGGTCTTGTTGACTTTTACTCTCTTCTTGGCAGATTTGATATTCGGCATTCCGGAAACACCTCCTTGAATAAAATATGCAAGCGCATAACTGCGCTTTTCCGGTACAGAATAAGAAAACAGAGAGACACGCCTGTTTCCGGACGGTACGACCGTCCTGATATCGTATACCGCACCTATCTAATATTATAACATGAATATGAAAGAAATGCAAGCATCTTTTTCACGTTTTTTTGATAAAAATTATTCCACTTTTTCGGCAGATTGCATAATACAGAAAGGAGTTCTGAAAAAATATGAACGAATGCAGAACAGATTTGGCACTGGAGAGTATTTCCGGCATATCGGAACAGCACAGAGGATTTTCACAAAAACAGAGAGGAAACTATTTTCAGATTACAGAAATCCGGATTACAGACCATGAAACAGCAAAGGCATTCGGCAAGCCGGAAGGAACATATATTACGCTTTCCGGAGAATCACTTTCCGGATTTTCAGCACACTATCCGGAAATGACAGAAGAATTTGCACTGGAACTGCGGAAACTGCTTCCGGAAGAAGGGCTTGTTTTTGTTGCCGGACTGGGAAATCAGCATATCACACCGGACGCACTCGGCGTACAAACGGTGGATAAGGTTATCGCAACACGACATTTGCAGAAAGAACTTGCTCAGGAAGAAGAAACATTTCTGAAACAGCTTCGTCCGGTGAGTGCGCTTGCCGGAGGTGTACTCGGACAGACAGGAATTGAATCTGCGGAACTGATTCAGGCAGTCTGCCGTGAAATTCAGCCGTCTGTTGTGATTGCAGTAGATGCCCTTGCATGTACTGCACCAGAACGGCTTGGCAGAACCATTCAGATTGCAGATACCGGAATTGCACCGGGAAGCGGTGTTTCCAATCACCGGAAAGCCCTGAACCATGAAACACTGGGGATTCCTGTTATCGGCATCGGAGTGCCGACAGTCATCAATGCAAGATATTTTTCTGAAACTGCACCAGATATGACCGTTGCGCCCCGTGATATTGACAGACTTATCACACAGGCAGCGCATCTGCTGGGGTGTGGTATCAATCTGGCAGTGCATCCGGAAATGTGCTATGCAGATATCTCAAACTTCTGAAATTCTTCTTTTTTTCACAAATCTTATTGACAAATCATGAAAAATATGTTATCATAAAATTACTGGAAGGATACTTTTATAGATGAAAAACAAAATTTATGAAAAGAGGACTGATTTATCATGAAGAAATTTCAGAAAATGATTTCTGCTGTGACTGCTGCTGTGATGACCTGTTCCATGGCTGCCGGTTCTATGCTTACTGGTGTCAATGCCGCTGACAAGACTGCCATTGAAATTGTCAATGATATGGGGCTTGGCTGGAATCTGGGCAACACATTTGACTGTTCCGGCGGTTCGGAAACATATTTCGGACTTGGCTGGGTTGCTGACGAAAACGGCAATATGGGTACAGGCTGGATTGACAAGGCAAGCTGGAATGTAAATTCCACAGAAACCATGTGGGGGAATCCGGTAACAACCAAAGCCATGATTGATGCGGTTCATGCCGAAGGCTTTAACTCTATCAGAATTCCTGTGACCTGGTTCGAGAATTCCGACCCGACCACTTATGATATTGATGATGCTTATCTCGCTCGTGTCAAGGAAGTTGTAGATTATGCTTATGCAAATGACATGTATGTCATTGTCAATATGCACTGGGACTGCTCCGGCGGAAATAATTCCAAATACTGGCTGGATGCCGGCATGGATGCATTGCCTCGTTACAAGACCATGTGGACAGAAATTGCAAATTATTTCAAAGATTATGACAATCATCTTGTACTGGAAAGCATGAACGAAGTACCGTTTGACTACAGCACGCTGAACACATTCAATCAGACTTTTGTTGATATTGTAAGAGGCACAGGCAGCGGCAATGCTGACAGACTCCTGCTTCTTGCCGGTGCAAACGATGACCTGACAAAAACCTGCAATCCGGAATATAAGCTGCCGGATGACAAGATGATTGCAGTTTCCATTCATTATTATTATCCCTCTATCTTTGCAGTTGCTACCAAGGATTCCACATGGGGTTATACTGACAAGTGGGGAACAGATTCCGAGAAACAGGATGTTTACAATCTGTTCGCCAAGATGAAAGCTTATTATGCTGATGAAGGCATTCCGGTAATTCTGGGTGAATATGGCGTAGTCACCAACGAAAACGGCGGCAAAGACCATGACAGCATTGTCACCTATCTGGATACCATTGCTTCTTCCGCACTGGCAACAGACGGTGTGACTGCATTCCTCTGGGATGCCGGAAATGCAGGAGACATGCAGTATTTCAACAGAGAATCCCTGTCATGGTTCAATCAGGATTATGCCGATGTTTACAAGAACCTGAGAGAAAACGGCACGTCTATTGAATTTGAATATGACATCAAGAAGAATACAGAAACTTCTTCTTCTGCAACTGTAACGCTGACCGGTTCAGGAGATTATCAGGTAGATTTAGGACCTTATGCCGGAAAGGGCATTACTATCAAGCAGGTAATTCTGAACGGTACAGCCGGCGGTGGCTGGGGTGTTTCTTTCCCGGCAACCAATCCGGACGGCAGCAACAGAAACTGGACTTCTGAAGGTGGTCAGGTTGGTGATGACGGCACAGTTACTATTGATATTGACGGTGTGTTCGATGGTGACAATGGTGCAGAAGATTATGTGCTTTCGCTTGCCGGAAACATGACTTTCTCCAACTGGTGGGGACCAAAAGATTCTACACTTTCTTCTGTAACGCTGGTATTTGATAAAGAAATTACTTACACAGACATGGAAATTTCTGTTACTGCCAAGGAAAAGGAACAGACTCCGACTGAAGAAGTAACAGATGCTCCCACAGAAGAAGTGACAGATGCTCCGACTGAAGAAGTAACAGATGCTCCCACAGAAGAAGTAACAGATGCTCCCACGGAAGACAGCCAGCCGGCAGAAGCATTTATTCCCGGTGACGCTGACGGAAACGGAAAAGTAGATATTCGGGATGTTATTACAGTCAACAGAGCGATGCTGGGCAAGGAAAAACTGGAAAATTCTCAGTTGAACGCTATCGACTTTAACAAGAATCAAAAGCCGGATGCTTCCGAAGCACTTGCTATCATGAAACTGATTGTCGGACTGATTACAGAAACCGACCTTGGAAATATTGCATAATTATACAAACTGAAAACATTAAAGTCCCTGAATAAAACTTTCAGGGGCTTTTCAGTGATATTTCTGTATGATTTTTACAACTAAGTCAGGAAAATTTCAGATGCAAATCAACTTAGTACCATCCGCCTAGCTTTCCATCCATTCCTACTTGTTTGTTGGATAAGGAAATTTTATATAATTCTTCGGAAGAAGTGTTTCCGGTATCTGTATAGATTGTACTCCATATATTTGTACCCACAAAATGTGCCTCTTTATTGGTATTAGCAATATATTCATCATTAATGTACGTCACTAAGATACCTCTCCGGTAGATTTGCAGCATCCGGACAGTAAAATCAGTATTATACACAACAACCAGCCCAAAATTAGTATCTTCTTTTTTCAGATAATCGGCACAAGTACCGCTGCTGCCATAAAGCAGAGGATTAAGTCCTTTACCGCCTGCGTCCCATTTTTCAGAAAATGCTTCATCCAGTCCGGCAGCAATAACAGTATCGACTATCTGAGATGCACCGCCATTCTTTATCTTTTTTTTATAATTATACCAGCTTTTGTTTGTGAAAGCTCCGACTGCTTCTTTTTTTCTGTCTGCTACTTTCTTATTCTGGTCAAGATAAAGCACTTTGTTAAAAGCACCAGATACATCTTCATGGCTTCCATTAATTACAAAACGTGACATCAGAGAAGATTCTACTGCTGTTTTGATTGTCTTTGCATCTGCAATTGCAACGGCAACTTTCGCCTTTTTGACATAGCCTATCATAGACGGCACAAGCACTCCTGATAAAATGCCAATAATAGTAATCACAACAATCATCTCTACCAAAGTAAAGCCCTTTACTTTTTTTCTCATAGTATATCCTTCCTTTCATTTAATAACATATGATGAAAATAATTTTTTTTGCATTAATATAAATGTTTTGTTTATTATATCACATGCTTTGGAAAATGTCAATATATTTTTAATGAACATTGCACATTACCTTATCTGTGAAATGCACAAAAATTCATGACGAATTCTGGAAAATCTGACAAGAGGTTATTCATATTTTTTCTATGGACAAATCCGGAAATTCATGCTATAATAAAATTATCTATTTTAATTACGAGGAGGATTTTTTATGAATCAGACAAAAATAATTAAATTCGGCGGTATGGACTGTGTGCAACTGGAAGCCGGCGGCTATACTGCACTCATTGCACCGCAGGTCGGTTCAAATGTTATCCGGCTGCATGATGATAAAAACGGTGTGGAATTCTTCCGTTTCAGTCCGGAAAATACACTGGAAACCCTGTTGCAGTCTGCTGAAGTCTGGGGATTGCCGACACTCTATCTCCCGAACCGTTTCGCTGACGGTGTCCTGAAAACTTCTGATGCCAAATATCAGCTCCCTGTCAATGAAAAAGCACCCTACAACAATCACATTCACGGCTTCCTGCACAAAAGAACACATACTGTTACAGAACATAAAGCAGATGTCAACTGTGCATGGTGCAAGACAGAATATCTGTATGACGAAACAGATGAATTTTTCCAGTATCTTCCCGTGAAATTCAAGGCTGAATTTTTATTTACGCTTTCCTCCTGCGGTCTGGAATATGAATTCAGGCTGACAAATCTTTCTGACAAGCAGATGCCGGTTTCTGTTGCCACACATACAACAATTAATTCTCCGTTTGTGGACGGCGCAAAACAGGAAGATGAACGCCTGCTTGCACCTGTCGGCAAACGCTGGATTCTGAATGAAAGATGCCTGCCTACTGGTGAATTTACAGACTTAACTGCTCTGGATAACGAATATAAAAACGGTACTCGTCACCCTGTACTCCAGAATATCGACAACGAAATGTATTTCGCTGAACATACAGAATTTAACGGCGAAAATCTTTATGGCATTATTGCCGAAGATATCAAATCCAAGAAAAAAATCTGCTATGAAATCGGCGAAGAATATAAATTCTGGATTTTCTGGAATGACAAAGGCTTCAACGGCTATTTTTGCCCTGAACCAATGTCTGCTATGATTGATGCACCTAATCTGGATATGCCGGATTCTGTCACTGGCTACAAAGAACTTGCACCGGGAGAAACTACGGCATTCCATCAGCATTTCTTTACGATTGTGTAAAATCTGTTTCATAATTTTGAGGCAAAATGCACAAATAATCAAGAAGATTTTCAGCAGTTACTTTCCGGAAAAAATAACAGAAAAGACTTGCTAATATTTCCGGAATATGTTATAATATTCATAAGTTCTATTATCAGGAACAATAAAAAATAGAATAATCTATCATAAAAAGGAGTTTTTTTGCTATGCAGAAGTTCGGTCATTTTGATGATGTCAATAAAGAATATGTCATCACCTCTCCCAGAACCCCCTATCCGTGGATTAACTACCTCGGCACACAGGCTTTCTTCTCCCTGATTTCCAATACTGCCGGCGGTTATCATTTCTACAAAGATGCCCGCCTGAGAAGAATTACTCGTTATCGCTATAATAACGTTCCTGTTGATATGGGCGGACGCTATTTCTATATCAACGATAACGGCACAATCTGGTCTCCCGGCTGGTCTCCGGCAAAAACAGAACTGGATTCTTACGAATGCCGTCATGGTATGGGCTATACCATCATCACCGGCAAGAAAAATAATCTTTCCGCAGAAGTGACTTTCTTTGTTCCGCAGGACTACAACGGCGAAATTCAGCGTGTTGTCCTCAAGAATGAAGGTGATACCGAAAAGCAGTTCAAACTGTTCTCCATGATTGAATGGTGTCTGTGGAATGCACAGGACGACAGCACAAACTTCCAGAGAAACTTTAACACTGGTGAAGTTGAAGTAGAAGGTTCTACTATGTTCCATAAGACAGAATATAAAGAACGCAGAAATCATTTTGCTTTCTATACTGTCAACTCCGAAATCGAAGGCTTTGACTGTGACCGTGAATCTTTCATGGGTCTGTACAACGGTTTTGAAAATCCGCAGGCTGTTGTAAACGGCAAATCTTCTGATTCTAAGGCTGACGGTTGGTCTCCGATTGCTTCCCACTGCCTCGCTGTTGACCTCAAGCCCGGCGAAACCAAAGAACTCATCTTTATTCTGGGTTATGTGGAAAATCCCAAGAATGAAAAATTCCTCTCCGATGGCAAGAGCCTGAATAAGTCCCGTGCTTACGAAATGATTCAGCAGTATAATACTTCTGAAAAAGTGGAAGAAGGTCTGGCAGAATTAAAATCTATGTGGGATGCTCTTCTGTCCAAGTATACTGTTAATACACCTGATGACAAGATGAACAGAATGGTAAATATCTGGAATCAGTATCAGTGTATGGTAACATTCAACATGAGCCGCAGTGCTTCTTACTTTGAATCTGGTATTGGCAGAGGTATGGGCTTCCGTGACTCCAATCAGGACTTGCTCGGCTTTGTGCATCAGATTCCTGACCGTGCAAGAGAACGTTTGATTGACCTTGCTTCTACACAGTTTGAGGATGGTGGCTGCTATCATCAGTATCAGCCTCTGACCAAGAAAGGCAATGACGAAATTGGCGGTGACTTCTCTGATGACCCGCTGTGGATGATTCTTTCTGTGGCTGCCTATATCAAAGAATCCGGTGACTATGGCATTCTTGACGAAATGGTTCCTTATGACAATGATGCTTCCAAAGCACAGACAATGATGCATCATCTGAAGCAGAGCTTCTATCATGTTGTACAGAATGTAGGCCCTCACGGGCTGCCGCTGGCTATGCGTGCTGACTGGAACGACTGTATCAATCTTTCCTGCTGGAGCGAAGAACCCGGTGAATCTTTCCAGACTTCTACTTCCCCGAAATACGGCGAAGACAAGTATTCCAAGATTGCAGAATCCCTCATGGTTGCCGGTCTGTTCACATACGTTGGTCCTGCTTTCGTTGACCTGTGCAAATATAAGGGCGATGAAGAAGGCGCAAAGGCTGCTCAGGCTGAAATCGACAAGATGAAAGATAATATCATGAAATACGGCTGGGACGGCGAATGGTTCCTCCGTGCTTATGATGATACCGGCGCAAAAATGGGCTCTAAAGAATGCGAAGAAGGTAAAATCTTTATCGAACCGCAGGGCTTTATGGTTATGTCCGAAGTTGGCAAAGAACAGGGCGCAGATATCAAGGCTCTGAATTCCGTTGACAAATATCTGAATTCTGAACACGGTCTGGTGCTGAATAACCCGGCATTTACAAAATATTATGTACAGTATGGTGAAATTTCTACTTATCCGGCAGGTTATAAAGAAAATGCTGGTATCTTCTGTCATAATAATGCATGGATTATCTGCGCAGAAGCTTATGCCGGACGTGGTGACAAGGCTTTTGAATATTATTCCAAGATTGCTCCGGCTTACAGAGAAGAAAAATATTCTGACCTGCACAGAACTGAACCTTATGTATATGCTCAGATGATTGCCGGCAAGGATGCTGCCCGTCATGGCGAAGCAAAGAACAGCTGGCTGACTGGTACTGCTGCATGGAATTTTGTTGCAGTTTCCCAGTATATTCTGGGTATCATGCCCGACTGGAACGGTTTGAAGGTTGACCCGTCTATCCCGAAGGCTTGGGACGGATTTACTGCAACCCGTCAGTTCCGTGGTGCTACTTACAACATTACTGTCAAGAACCCGAACCACGTTTGCAAAGGCGTTGTTTCTATGACTGTGGACGGCGAATCTGTAGATGGTAATATTATTCCGGCAAAGGCTGACGGCGTTCATGATGTCGTTGTTACCCTCGGCTGATAATTATACTGTTTAAAAAATTGAAAACTCCCGGTGCGGGAATGTACCGGGGGTTTTCTGTATCATAATGTAAATACCCATCTTACCGGAAAGGAAAGAGTATGACAAAAAGAAAAAAGAAATTCATAGGTGCAGCACTTTCTCTTGTGATGAGCATCGGCACAATCGGCTTCCCCATACAATATGCAAAAATTCCGGGAATACAGCCCGTGATTGCAAGTGCTGCTTATGTAACTGGCAGATATCAGGTAAATGTTACAGGTACTCTGAATATCAGAAGCGGCGCAGGAACAAACTATTCCATCAAAGGCGGCACAACAAACGGTGTACAGTTTGTTGTCACCAAAATCAGCGAAAACTGGGGTTATACAGACAGTATCCAGTGTAAAGACGGCACTGTGCAAAGCGGCTGGGTCAGTCTTTTATACTGTTCCTACCTGGGAGCAGTTACTCTTGGTACAGAAACGGCTGTAAAACAGGAAACTTATGTGACACCTCTGGAAAACCGTGGAATTTATTATCTTTCTCCGGCATGTGCGCCGGGCTGTGTTGTGGATATTGCCGAAGCAAGTCAGAATAATTGTGCCAATGCGCTTATGTGGCAGAAACAATGCAGCCCGAATCAGCAGTTCAAAATAATAAAGAACGAGGACGGCAGCTATGTATTTTCTGCTGTTCACAGCGGAAAAGTTCTTGATATACAGGGCGGTTCTGCCCGTGATGGTGCAAATGTCATTCAGTATACAGACAGGCAGACAGACAATCAGGCATGGTATTTATATGATGCTGGAGATGATTATTATTATATCAAATCCAAAAAAAATCAAAATTACTGTCTGAATGTGTACGGCGGCGGCAGCCGGAATGGTACTGATATTAGAATCTGGCATTTTAATCCTTCTGATAATGCATTGAAATTCCGGTTTGTCCGGTATTATCCTTTTTTTGAAAATGAAAATGTATCCAGTATGCAACTAGGCATTCAGTCTTATTCAACGGAATATCGAAACAGCAGATTTTACCGTTCAGCCCAGACTGCACCCCGGACAGGCGCAAACAGAGGCTCTCTTGTTAATATTGCCCGTTCTCAGATAGGCTATCATGAAGGCAGTTATGCAGGTGACATCATCGGAAACAATAATCTCTGTGAGTATAACCGCTGGTATTACGCAAGCAGTAAGGCATATGGTACAGATTATGCATGGTGTGCTGTGTTTATTAACTGGTGCATGAGACAGGTGAATGTGCCTGTCAGTGTCTATCCGGACAGATATTATAACAGTAAAGTTTATACACAGCGGGTCGGCGCAGTGAAAACATGGTTCAGCTCACGTGGCAGATATGAAAGTTATTCTTCCTATACACCCAAACCCGGAGATATTGCTATTTTTACAGATGCGAAACATATTGGCATTGTAGAAAAATATTCCGGTGTTGGAAGTGCTGCTGTGATTACTACTGTAGAAGGCAATACCGGAGATGCTGTACTTCAGCATACTTATTATAATGACGGCAAGAGTATTATAGGTTTTTGCATTCCTAATTATTAATTATAATGTGAAATTCCCCGGTGAATCGTTCACCGGGGAATTGTTTTATGATATTTCTTTCAGAAAATTCGTATAATTCTCAAAAAGCAGTTTGTATAACAGTGTTTCCGGATAACCAAAACGGATTAAAGTTTCCAGTTCCTTTGCCGGACTCCACATCGGAAAATCACTGCCGAAAAAGAAATGTTCCTCACCGAATTTCCGGATAAATTTCAGAAGCAAACTTCCGTCAATCATTTGCAGTGTACTCGAAATGTCAAAATACAGCCTGTCAGAAGGTTTCAGTACTGCAAAAGCTTCCTTCCAGTGCGAATAGCCGCCCATATGCGCAGCAATCACAGTCAGTTCCGGAAAATCTTCCAGAAGATGCGCCAGCCGCCGGGGATGAGAATAATCCAGTTTTCTGTCACCCATGTGAAACAGAACAGGCATATCCAGCAGAACAGCTTCTTTCCAGACCGGGTACATTTTCGGTTCGTCAATCTCAAACTTTTGAAAATCAGAATGTACTTTCAGACCAAGCAGATTTTTTTCCCGGAATCCGGAAAGAATTTCCGGAAAATTTTCGTTTTCCGGATGAATCGTTCCGAATCCGATAAAGGCAGAATCAGAATTTACGGTTTCAGAGATAAAATCATTAATGCTTTTCGTCTGTTTCGGCACAACTGCCGGAGAACAGATTAACTGCCGGACTATCTGATATTTCTGATTTTGAATCTCAATTATTTGCTTTCTTTCTGTTTGCAGATGGGAAACTGTTCCGGAAGTATACATTGGCAGTTCATAGAAATTCCGAACAGCTTCTTTTGATTTGTCAGCAATTTTATCCGGAAAAATATGACAGTGTGCATCAATTACCGGAATGAAATCAGACATGGTACGGCATCTTCTTTCTGAGGTCGTTCAGACGGTTCAGGGCTTCGTTGAGCGTTTTTTCCTTCTTGGCGAAATGAAAGCGGATATATCTGTTTTCCGGTTCTTTGAAGAAACTTGAACCCGGAACAGCTCCGACTCCGACAAGACGTGCCAAATCTTCGCAGAATTTTAAATCATCTTCGTAGCCGAATTCTGAAATATCCAGCAGAATGTAATATGCACCTTCCGGGACAGTATGTGAAATTTTCAGCGTATCCAGACCATTCAGGAACAAATCACGCTTTTCAGTATATTTCTGCTGCAAGTCAAGATAGTATGCATCCGGGAAATTCAGTCCGGTTACAGCGGCTTCCTGTAATGGTGCGGCTGCACCGACTGTCAGAAAGTCATGCACTTTCTTGACTGTATCAATGATTTCCGGAGCGGCTACAACATAGCCTAAACGCCAGCCTGTAATAGAATATGTTTTCGACAGGGAATTGCAGAGAATTGTTCTTTCCTTCATGCCCGGCAGAGTGGACATGTAAACATGTGCATTCGGCTTGTACAGAATATGTTCATATACTTCGTCAGTAATCACAAATGTATCATATTTTTTTGCTAAATCTGCAATGATTGTCAGTTCATCCCGTGTGAATACTTTACCGCACGGATTTGACGGATTACACAGAATAATTGCTTTCGGATTCTGCCTGAATGCCGCTTCCAGCACATCCGGATTGAATTTGAATTCCGGCGGAATCAGGGGGACGTAAATCGGTTCGGCATTGGATAAGATAGTATCTGCTCCGTAATTCTCATAAAACGGTGAAAAGACAATGACTTTGTCGCCCGGATTTGTCACACTGAGCATTGCTGCCATCATGGCTTCCGTGCTGCCGCAGGTGACAACAATTTCAGAATTCGGGTCAATTTTCTGTCCGGAAAAATGTTCATGTTTTCGGGCAAGGGCTTCACGGAAATTCTGTGCGCCCCATGTTATCGAATACTGATGAAAATCTTCTTTTGTGACTTCTGCAAGACGATTTAAAATTTCCTTTGGCGGCTCGAAATCCGGAAATCCCTGTGATAAATTCACAGCTCCGTACTGATTGGAGATTCTTGTCATTCTTCTGATAACAGAATCTGTAAAACCTGCTGTTCTGCTTGATAAACTAGGCATGATAATTACTCTCTTTCTGAATCTGGGTTAATTCCAGTTTTTTCTGATAAATTCCCATTTTTTATCTCTGGAATCTGTTATTGTTTTTATATCTTCATCAGTCAGATGCTTAAATCTGGCTTGTTTTCTTAGATATTCTTCCACACTGGTGAATGTTTTCGGGTCACGGCTGATTTTGAATTTATGATTTTCATATTCAGCGAGATACCATAAACCGCAGTCCACGATTTCACGGGCGGCATCAATGGTATCACTGACCGGAATCCCCCAGCCTGTCGGACAGGGTGCAATGACATGAATATATTTTGTCCCCTGAATGTGAGCTGCCTTTTCGACTTTATGCAGGAAATCGTTCATATAGCCGATAGTTGCTGTTGCTGCATAGGGAATATCATGAGCGGCAACAATCTCAAACATATTTTTCTTAGGTCTGATATTGCCGTGAATATTCTGTCCGGCTGGTGTTGTTGTTGTCTTTGCGCCGAACGGAGTCAGTCCTGATTTCTGAATGCCGGTATTCATGTAAGCTTCATTATCATAGCAGATATAAATAATATTATCATTCCGGTCAATCGCTCCGGAAAGTGCCTGAATGCCAATATCCGCTGTACCACCGTCTCCGGCAAATCCAACAACTGTGAAATCTTTTATTCCTCTCCGGCGGAATCCGGCTTCAATGCCTGTCATCATGGAAGCTGTTCCCGCAAATGTCGAAATAATCGCATTATTCGCAAAGCATAACTGCGGAAAATTAAAGCCCACTGCTGACATACATCCGGCAGGAAGTACAGCAACGGTATGTTCTCCCAGTACTTTCAGCACGTTTCTGACGGCAAGACTGCCGCCACATCCGGCACAGGCTTTATGACCGTAGAAATATTCGTTTTTATCCAGTGTTTTTGCTGATACGCTCATAAATTTTCACCTTCTTCAATTCCAATAAAGCTGACATGATTTGCTGTGCCGGACTGGATTTTTTCAAATATAGAAATCATATCCTGATGAGAAATATCCCGTCCGCCCAGTCCGCCGATAAAGTTATAAGCCGGGACTGTAATTCCGGCACTGTGCAGGGCAGAATTTACATTTGTAAATACTGTGCCTTCATTGCCGAATGAAATATCTTTTTCCAGAACAGCCACTGCCTTTGCATAACGGACTGTTTCGGCAATCTCTTTTGCCGGGAAAGGTCTCATATACCGAATGCGGAGTACACCGGCTTTCACACCAGCTTCTCTGAGCGTATCGGCAATTTCACGGCAAAGTCCGGCAATGCTGCCAAGTGTGATTAAAATATATTCTGCATCTTCTGTTTTGTAGGCATCAATCAGACCGGAATACTGTCTGCCGAAAATTTCAGCAAATTTTGTTTCAGCTTCTTCAATCACCGGAACTGCCCGGAACATTGCCGCATGTTCTTTATACTTGAAAATATAATTCGTGTCAGGTCCTGCCGAAAATGCCATGTTTTTCGGATTGTCCAAATCCAGTTTATTTTCGGTTTCGTAAGGTGGCAGGAATCTTTTCGCCTGTTCCGGAGTCGGAACGTCTACTTTTTCATAGGTATGTGTCAGAATAAAGCCGTCCAGATTTACCATAAACGGGGTAGAAACTGTTTTATGCTCGGCGATATAGTAACTCATTAAGGCAAGGTCAAGGCTTTCCTGTGCATTTTCGGCATAAGCCTGAATCCAGCCGGAATCTAACTGGGACAGGCTGTCTCTCTGGTCGCCGTAAATATTCCACGGCAGAGCGGTCGAACGGTTTGCATTCATCATGACAATAGGAAATCTGCCGCCGGAGGCATAATAAAGACATTCTGCCATGTATAGCAGTCCCTGTGAAGAAGTTGCTGTAAACGCTCTCACACCTGCGGCACTTGCGCCCATTGCACAGGATAATGCCGAATGTTCTGACTCGACATGAATAAATTCTGCATCAAGGCTGCCGTCTTCTACCATTTCGGAAAGCTTTTCTACGACAATTGTCTGTGGTGTAATCGGATAAGCCGAAATTACATCCGGACAGGCTAACCGGATACCTTCTGCAAAAGCTTCGTCACCAGATAAGAATTTTTCCATTATCGTTCACGCTCCATTCCGATTGCGCCGGGCTTGCAGATTTTTGAGCAAATGCCGCACCCTTTGCAGAAATCATAATCTATCACGGCTTTGTTTTCCTGAATTGAAATTACACCGTCCGGGCAGTATAAATAACACTGCATACAGCCGATACATTTTTCTGCATTTACTACAGGACGGATACTTCTCCAGCCGCTGTTGATGCTGACCAGATAACCGGCTTCAAAACTGGTATGCTCCGGAACGTCCTCAAAGTTGAACACTTTTTTTTCTCTGACATTAGGTTTTGTCATAAAGCAGCAGCCTCCTCCGCAGCTTTCTGTACAGCTGATTTATTTTTCTCCTGAATTTTTACAGGCATATAATCTGCAATTGCCTGATGCAGATTTTCTACAGAAACGATTCCGGAAATTCCGGCAAGTGCGCCCAGCATTACAGTATTCACAACAGGCAGTTTCAGTTCTTTTGCAAGAGAATCACCATCAAAAGGAATGAGCTGTTTCAGTTCTGCATTTCTGGTATTAATCAGAATTTTTCCGCCGGGTTTTAGCAGATTCTGTAAATGCGCAGAATATAATGTCTCGTCCAGAATCATAATAAAATCTGCCTTTTCGGTTTGACTCCGGTCAAGAATGGGTTTGCTGTCTAATTTGGTAAACGCTCTGACGGGTGCGCCACGCCGTTCCGGTCCAAAAGAGGGAAATGCCAGTGCATGGCTTTCCGGGTTTGCCGCATAGGCTGCACCAAGAATCTTTGCTGCTGTAAATGCGCCCTGTCCGCCTCGTCCGAGCCATAGAATCTCTGTCATGATAATATCACCTTATTCCTGAATTTGCATATCTATTTAATATGATAATATTATAGCATTTTCCTTTCTGAAAGTCAATATCTATAACCTATTAATCTGATATATTTTATAAGTTTGTGGAAAATATAAAATTTCAAATATTTTTTCAGAATAAAAACGTGAATTTTTACAGATACTTTTCTACTTGAAATCATACTAAACCTATGTTATAATAATAAATATAGGATAAAATTTACTACAGAAAGGAAGTATCTGAATTATGAAAATTTCAACAAAAGGCAGATATGCTCTGCGAATGCTTCTTGATTTGTCTCTGCATCAGGAAGACGGCTATATTTCTCTGAAAGAAGTTGCTGAACGTCAGCAGATTTCTAAAAAATATCTTGAACAGATTGTGCCTATGCTCAACAAAGGCGGGATTCTCCGCACTAACCGTGGCAACAAAGGCGGCTACATGCTTGCCAAGCCTGCCAATGTGCTGACTGTCGGTGATGTACTCCGTGCAACAGAAGGCAGCCTTGCACCGGTGGCTTGTCTGGAATATGAAGAAAATGACTGTCCCCGTGCTGCGGAATGTGCTACACTTTATGTTTGGGAAGGACTCTATAAAGCTGTTCATGAATATCTGGACAGTATCACTTTACAGGATATTCTGAATCATAATGCCGGTGTGGACGGCAATGATTATTGTATTTAATTCCGGAATGTTCCGGTATCTTCCTGCATAGAATACAATAATTCATTTCGGGAGGCTCTGAACTATGCAGGAAACAGAACATCATACAGACATACCCCATCTTGTCACGCTCGAAAACCGGAAAATTCTCAGTATTTCCGGCATTACTGATATTGACCGCTTTGATGACCGTGAAATCGTTCTTTATACCGCCATGGGCGAACTCACCATTACCGGACGGGAACTGCATATTAACGCTATCAGCATTGAAAACGGTTCTCTTGCTGTCGAAGGTGACATCTGGTCACTCCAGTACGGCGATAAAGACAAGCATTCCCCTGTTTCGATGCTGGGGAAACTGTTCCGATAATGCTGCTGCTGAAAATTGCGCCGGAAACGTTCCGCACTGTCGAAGAAGAACTTCTTCTGTTCGGCGGTGCAATACTGCTTGGCATACCTTCCGGCATTCTGTTTGATTTGTTCCGCTTTCTCCGGCGGCTGATTCCGCACCACTGGTCTGTGACCATGCTGGAAGATATTTTCTTTCTGACTGTGGCAAGCTTTCTGCTTCTGTGCTATGTCAGCGGTTTTGCAAGAGGAGAATTCCGGATGCATTATGTTATCGGCTGCCTGTGCGGGTTTATTCTGCATGAATGCACACTCGGCAGATTTTTCTTTTCACTCTGGGATAGCTTTGTACAGATTTTAATGAAAATTTCTAGACTTTTTGTGAAAACTGACAAAAAATAGTATCTCTGAAAAAAAATATCAAAAACTGCTTGCAACTTACCCTCTGTAGGGTGTATAATAATAAAATAACAATGATTTCATATAAGGCGGTAATCAATATGCCAAACAGAAAAAAAACGGCAAAACAGCCCCTCATGTTCAGAATGCTGATAGGAGCAGCTCTTGCCATGTTTGCAGTGTTCTGCACTGTCTCTATCATTTCTGCGCAGAATTCTATTGTCGAGAAACGTAAGGAACTTGCACAATTGAATGAAAATATTGAAGTAATTTCTGCGGAGAATGAAGAACTTGCTGCACTGATTGCTTCTGATGATATTAGTCGCTATATGGAAAAACTTGCTGTCGAATCCGGAAATTATGCCTATCCGGACGAACGGCGTTATTATGATACATCCAGAGATAAATAAAATTCATAAAAAACAGGAGGATTTTCACAACAATGCTGGAAACAGGTAAAATTTATAACGGCAAAGTCAGAAGCATTACTAATTACGGCGCATTCGTGGAAGTGGAACAGGAGGGCGAAAAACCTGCTACTGGTATGGTACATATCTCCGAAGTTGCAAACACTTTTGTCAGTGATATTCGTGAATTCCTGACAGAAGGTCAGGAAGTGAAAGTGGTTGTGCTTCAGATTAACGAGCAGGGAAAAGTCAGCATGTCAATTAAAAAGGCACTTCCACAGGAGGAAAAGCCACGTCAGCCCAGAAGACAAAACCGTGATAAGGGTACTGTCTGGAATCCCAAGCCCCAGCCGCAGGATTCTGAACTGAGCTTTGAAGATATGATGAACCGCTTCAAACAGAACAGTGAGGAAAAAATGGGCGACATCAAGCGCATTACTGACAGAAAAAACAAATCCCGCAGACGCTCCAGATAAAATATGAAATAAAATTCCGTTCTCTTGCGAGGACGGAAATTTTTTGTTTTTCTCTTGACATTTCATTCAGAACAGTGTATAATATAAGAAAGAGGGCGTACCGATGACGGTCGCTCCCAAGTGTTAGTTATGAAAATAACCGCCGGCTTGGGGAAGCATACGGCGGTTATTTTTTATTTTTATTGCAGTAAATCATGTAAAATAAATTAGCCCATGTGCCGAGCATAATGCCCAGCTGGATTAAATCCTGCCATGTAATGTTCTGCATACTGTTCACCCCCATTTCTGGGAGCTGGATTGACCGCCACCGTGCTGGTATACCCTCTTTTCACATTATAACATAAATGTCGGATTTTGTCAATTCTGTTTTGAAAAATCCGGCATTTTTAATTTTATCAGATATTCTGTTTCTTGTATTTTTTTCTTTGTTCGTCTCTTAATGAAAGCAGTTCAGCATATTTTTCCAAATCCTGCCGGCTTTCTTCCGGACATGTAAGATAATAGCTGACAAGATTTTGCAGCCGTTTTTCAGCAAAATATTCTTGCTTCTGAGGTAAGCTGGTGATACCAAGCAGATAATCTGTTGTTACCTGATAATAATCTGCCAGTCTGCAAAGCATGGCATAATCCGGTTCGCGCTTGCCGAGTTCATAATTGGACAGCATTCCTCGTGAAATGGCAAGTTCCCTTGATGCTGTTTCCTGTGTCATATCCTTGATTTCCCGAAGATTTCGCAGTCTTTCTCCGAACATGATTTTTATGCCTTTCATAACTATCACCCTATTTATTATAAAGCATAATTCAGAAAAAAACATAAGAATTCAACAAAATGTTTCATTTTATCTTGACAAAAACGATTTGACGCACTATAATAGAAATATAAGATTGTTCCTGTTTACAATATCAGAATTTTTCCAGGAAATTACTATGCAGAATAAAAAGATACAATACCTGTTGCTGAGTGTTTTATTTCTTCTTTTCGGAACAGCAATTTATGTATTTCTAAACCCGGATATTTATTTCTTTCATCGTTTTTTGCCGGAAACAACTACAGATTTTTCAGATAGTCTTTCTGGAATCAGATATTTTCTGCGGTGCTATGGTGCGGATTTCTGCTGGGCTGTTTCCTTTACATTTATAATTCAAATAATTATGCAGTTTAGAAAACAACAGTTATTTTGGCTGCTCTTTTGTCCGGTTCTCGGCATTCTTGTAGAAATTTTTCAGGCTCTGCATTGGATGTACGGCACATATGATATATCTGATATTATTATTTATTTTTCAGGTACAGTCACTGCAATGATAATCATACGAATATGGAGGTAAATCAATGAAAAAAACAAAAATGCAAAAAGGACTTGCTGTTTTGGTAGCTTCCGGCACTTTTCTGATGATGGCAGCCGCAAGTGGTTCTGATACAGATACTGTCAGCAAAGTAGGAGAAGTGACACAGCAAACAACCGCAAATCAACCGGAAGCAGAAAAAAATAACAGCAGTGCTGAACAAGCTGTTTCCACTGAGGAAGAAAAAAATAACAGCAGTGCTGAACAAGCTGTTTCCACTGAGGAAGAAAAAAATAACAGCAGTGCTGAACAAGCTGTTTCCACTGAGGAAGAAACACAGCCCGTTCAGACAGAGTTTCATGTAGGCGATATTCTGGAGACAAATGAACTCAAAATCGTATATGTATCCAGCGGAGAATATGTCAGTGATAATCAGTTTATTCAGCCTAAAGAGGGAAATCATTTTATCTTCCTGGAATTTTATTTTGAAAATATCTCCGACTCGGATAAAAATGTTTCTTCTTACAGCTTTAAATGCTACGCTGACGGATATGCCTGTGATTCTTCATACAGCGGTGAAAGCTCCCTCTCTGCTACTTTATCTTCCGGGCGGTCTACAAGCGGAAAAATTTACTTTGAAGTTCCGAATGATGCTTCTGATATTCAGATTGAATACGAAACAAATGCCTGGACACAGAAAAAAGCAACATTTATTTATGAAGGCACACAGGATTCCGGTTTTGTTTCGGAAGCAAATACCGCTTCCGCAGAAGAAACTTTTAAACCGGGTGATATTATCGAAACAAAAGATTTGATTATTACCTATCTTTCTTGTAATGAATATATCAGTGATAATGAGTTTATACAGCCAAAAGAAGGATATCATTATCTTTACTGTGAACTGGAATTTGAAAATATTTCGGATTCCGACAATTATGTCAGCTATTTTGACTTTGATTGTTTTGCAGATGGTGCAAGCTGTGATGCTTTTTATGGTATGGATAACGGGCTGAATGCAACACTTTCACCCGGAAGAAAAACAAAAGGAACAGTTGCTTTTGAAGTTCCTGTAGATGCACAGACCGTTGAATTTGAATTCCTGACAAATCTTTGGACTTCTAACAGAATTGTATTTTCATATGTGCCATAAATAAAATTCCCCTGTTCTCAGACGAGAACAGGGGATATTTCTTTAGCCTAAAGTA
>DJXC01000228.1 GCA_002449575.1 Ruminococcus sp. UBA7014 | reverse complement strand
GCTTGATTTGACATTTTTTCTTTCAGCTTCTTTCTTGATAAAATTTAAATCACATTCATTATACCATAAACGGCAGGAAATTTGCTATTCGCATTATCAACAAATAACACGGACAGAATACAACTGTTTTCGACAAATCTGTGATACACTGCCGGACTATTTTTATTATAGCAGAAATCTTAAAAAATTGCAAGTGCTAATCATAAAATACTTGAAATTCCATTGCAAACTTTGTGAAAATGTGCTAAAATAAGAATATCATACTTTTGAGAAAAGGAGATAATGCTATATGAAAACAAACGAAACCCGTAACGAAATAGAAGAAATCATAAAAGAAAAACATATCAGCAGAAACAAATTTCATGAATATTCTAAATTTCATTATGATGAAATTATCCGGAAATTCTATTACACATTCTGTGATTATCAGAATTTTATCCCTCATATTTATCTGGAACATCGTTATATGCATCTGCGTAAAAATCTCGAAAAAGAATGCTGCGCCGGATTTCTCCGCTCCTGTAACTGGATGACATATCTGGAAGAAATCCGGAATAGTATTCCAGATTCAGCAGAAAAGTGTTTCCTGATTTTATCACAAGGCTGGGTTTATGAAGGCTGTCCGGAAGAAATTACCGAAATCCTAAGTGAAACTGATGTCTGCGGTGATTTTATTATTTTATCTGATAAATTCAAATGGTTTATGATTCATGACAATATTGAAGAATGCGCCTTTTTGTACCGGGGGAGTGGTGTACTGTGCTGAAAAAGTCAGCAGGGGAGGGCTTCATTTTAGCAATTATATACAAAGCAGCACTCTTTTTCAGAGTGCTGTTTTCTTTATTCTTCTAATATCCTGATAGCATTTTGATATTTTTCAAAACGTTTCATTGCTTTTTCATCAACAGCATCTAATCTGGACAAGTCGCTGTTATGGCGTAAATCTGCCAGTTTCACTGCTTTTGCAATTGGATTTTGCTTGATTTTCAGAATATAATCTGCGTATGCTTCACCGGAATCATGTGTCAGCAGAGAAACAGCTTCAACAATATTTTCAGAAAACCCTCTCTCCCGCAAGTCCTGAACAGATAGGGGAGTGTCTTCTATTACATCGTGCAGCAGGGCAGTGGTAACAGTTTCTTCTGTGGTCATCTGTTCTGCCAGATGAAACGGGTGAAATACATAGGGCATACCGCTTTTGTCAACCTGGTGCTGATGCGCTTCAAAGCAAAGTTTCAGGGCTTTTTTTGTCTGTTCTGTATAAATCATAAATTTCAGTCCTCATCATATTCATAAGCCGGCATAGGCGGCGCAGTTTCGGGAACATATGGTTCTGGTTCTGGGTCAGGTTCACGGGGATAAGTCATAGGGGGTGCAGTTTCGGGAATATATGGTTCTGGTTCTGGGTCAGGTTCACGGGGAGAAGTCATAGGCGGCGCAGTTTCGGGCTTTTCTGTGATTACCTGAACAGGTTCTGTCCGTCTGACAGCGGTTGTTTCAGCAGGTCTTTGTGTGGTATAGTCTACAGACGGCACAGTGACGGGAATAATTTCTGTTTCAACTGTAACAGTTCTGGTTGTGCCGTTTTGTTCCGTATATCTTCTGACAGCCGAGCTTTCGCTGCCGCTAGTGCCTGTACCGGATTCCAGCGTTTCGGCAGTTGTCATAGTGCCGGATTCTGTGGATTCTGTCCTGGCAGTTGTTGCTTTTTTGCCGGAATATCGTGTAGATTCATAAAAAGCATCATCATAAAAAGTTGTAGTAGTGGTAGATGTCGAAACTGCTGACGTATGTGGCGCAGTGGTTGCAATTTCCACAAATTCAAAAGATACAGCGGTTGTTGCTGTTGTCTGCATTTCGTTCTGAATATAGTTCTTTGTCCTCGGCGCACGTTTTGCCAGATTCACAAACCCAAACCCAAGTACTGCAATAATTGCAATAATCAGGAGTGCAATCAAAATAATTGGTGCGATTTTGGAAACGGCGGATTCAGATTCTGCTTCTTCGTAATCATCTTCGACAGGAACATCAATGTTCATATCACGGTTGTGATGACTTTGTGCCATGCTAAAAACTCCTTTTAAAATTTTTTGAAAAATAGGATTCTTTGTTTATTCTAACACAAACAGCGAAAAATGTCAAGAGGGAGAATGCACTGCAAACATGCACCAAATATCAATTTTGTGCATGTTTTGATATGCTATTCTTCAGCCGATGGCTTTCCCGGATTTTTTCTCCAGAAAATCATACCTGTCAATCAGAATAGCAATTATTATGCACCATGGATACAGATTTTAGTGTCAGTGAAATATAATTATTGAAAAAATCACTTGTTATTTTCGGACAGATATGCTATAATAGAAGAAGATAAAAGATAAAACACAAAAGTTCAGCCATAAGGAAAGGAGTTATGATGACATGCTGCAAATCAAAAATATCCGGAAACAATATGTAACCGGCGATTTGGTGCAGACAGCCCTTGATGATGTCAGCCTGAATTTCCGTGATAATGAATTTGTTGCCATTCTTGGACCTTCCGGCTCTGGTAAAACGACGATGCTGAACATTATCGGCGGTCTTGACAGATATGATTCCGGCGACCTGATTATCAATGGCATTTCGACAAAACAGTATAAAGACCGTGATTGGGATTCCTACCGGAATCATACTATCGGGTTTGTATTCCAAAGCTACAATCTGATACCACATCAGACTGTACTTGCCAATGTGGAACTTGCCCTGACGATTTCCGGCATTTCAAAATCAGAACGCCGCAGACGTGCCAAAGAAGCCCTTGAAAAAGTCGGTCTGGGCAATCAGATTCATAAAAAACCGAATCAGATGTCCGGCGGACAAATGCAGAGAGTCGCCATTGCCAGAGCCTTGGTGAATAATCCGGCAATTCTTCTTGCAGATGAACCTACCGGCGCACTTGATTCCGAAACCAGCGTGCAAGTCATGGAAATGCTTAAGGAAGTCGCCAAAGACCGCCTTGTTATTATGGTAACTCATAACCCGGAACTTGCCTATGAATATGCTACCCGGATTGTAAAAGTCAAGGACGGCAGAATTCAGGAAGATTCCATGCCGTTTGATTCTGAAAAAGAACAGCCTGCTCATCATGAAAACATGGGAAAATCTTCCATGTCCGTTCTGACCGCTTTAGGCTTAAGCTTCAATAATCTTAAAACCAAAAAAGGAAGAACACTTCTGACTTCTTTTGCCGGGTCTATCGGCATTATTGGCATTGCCCTGATTCTTTCCCTTTCCAATGGTGTAAATACTTATATTCAGGATTTGCAGAAAGATACCATGACCGCCTACCCTATTTCAATTGAGGCACAGTCCTTTGACTTCACAACACTGATGCTTTCCGGACAAAACAAGACAAAGGAAAAAATGCTTGGCGATGCCGACCACAAGCTTGACGGCGTATACTCTGACGGCAGTAATCTGGAAATGGCTTCTACATTTAAAACCAGCCTGAAAGAAAACAATCTGACGGATTTCAAAAAATATCTGGACGACCCGGACAGCGAAATTAATAAATATATTGGCGAAAACGGCATTGTCTATAATTATGCTACACAGTTCAGCGTATTCACCCACGATGCAGACAACGAACTGGTCAATACTGACGGCAGCACCTTCTCTGAAAATAATAACTATATGGTCAACATGATGCTGACCACCAGTTTTGCCAGCACAATGCCCTCTTACAGCACCAATAATTTTGAACAGCTCATGCCCGGTGCAGAAGGTACACTGGTCAGCCCGACGATTACTGAAAATTATGAACTGCTTTATGGTTCTATGCCGAATGCCTATAACGAAGTTGTTCTCGTTCTCGACAAACAGAACGAAATTCCTATGACTTCCCTGTATCAGCTTGGTTTTCTGCCATCAAAAGAATACAAAGACCTCCTGTCCCGTGTGAAAGACGGTGAAGAAGTCAGTCTTGATGCACAGAAAATCAGCTATACTGAAATATGCAGCCAGAAATTTTATCTCGTTCCGGAATGTGATTTCTATGAAAAAGACAAAGACGGCTTATACAAGAAAATCTCTGCTTCTGATATTGAAAAAATCGAAACACTTCTTGACAATGCTCTGGAACTTAAAATTACAGGGATTATCAGACCGAATGCAGATAATGACAATCAGCTGATTAACAGTGCTGTCGGCTATACACATGCCCTCACAGAATACCTGATTGACTATACCAATAAAAGCGATGTCGTCCGTGCGCAGGAAAAGCAAAAAGAGGTCAATATTCTGACTGGTATGCATTTTGATGCTGATAACGACAAACAACAGAAAATTCAGGATATTACAAATTATATCAACGATTTGGGCATTTCCGAAAAGGCTCTCATGTATCAAACTACTATGATGATTGAACAGATGAAAAAAGCAAATCTTTTCGGAAATGAAGAAGAACCCACAGAAAAAGAAACTGTCCGGAATGTTTCCTATCAGTCTCCCCGTGATGCGCAGGTGTTCGGACTTGCTTTTCATCCGGACAACGTTTCTGTCAGACCACTTTCAGAACTCTCCTTCCCTGAAGAAGAAATTTTTACCGAACCGGAAGAATCTCTTACAGAAACAGAAACAGAAATTTTATCAGAAACAGAAAGTGTCCCGGAATCAGAACCCGAAACGGAATCTGTTCCGGATTCTACCGAAGAACTTACAGAATCTGAAACGGAATCTGAATCTGTTTCTGAAACTGAAAGCGAAACTGAAAGTGAAAGTGAATCCATTACCGAAACAGAAACTGAAACAGAGGTTGTACCACCTGACTTAACTCCGGAAATGCTGATGCAGTATCTCGAACAGCTAAAAGAAAATATTGCCAATGCCATTGGTACAGGAAAAGAAAATATTGATGCAGCTATCGAAAATGAGAAAGAAGCCGCTGCACAGCGGAAACAGCGTTTTGATAATGCTGTGCAGGCTGGTGATGAACTTCTGCAAGATTTCTATCATACACTGAAAGCAATTGCTTCTCTCGGCAAACTGATTCCTGATACCAGTAATATGACACAGGAAGACCTGCTTCGTATGTATCTCGAACAGATGGGCGGTGGCGCAGCTTCCGGCGGTATGAACATGCAGGATTTAATGTCTATGTATACTTCCGCTTCTGGTATGCAGGATTTGCTGAATCAGGGCGGCGGTCAGAATTTGCAGGATTTAATGTCCATGTATACAGCCGCTTCCGGTATGCAGGATTTGTTAAGCCTTTCCTCCAATCCGGCAGCGATGACCGGAACAGGAACTTCTGCTCAGGATTTAATGAAAATGTATACAGCCGCTTCCGGTGTTTCTCAGGACGACCTGATGAAAATGTATCTACAGGGAAACAATGCATCTGATACTTCCGGCACTTCTACAGAAGACCTCATGAAAGCCTACGCTTCTGCTTCCGGTATGTCCACCGAAGACCTGATGAAAATGTATACTGCACAAAATCCTGCACCTTCTGACAACTCCGGTAATACTTCCGGAAAAGTTATGACTCCGGAAGAAATGATGAAAGCTTATCTTGACGGTTCTATGTCTCAGGAAGAACTCATGAATATCTACGCACAGCAGCAGGGCATGTCTCAACAGGATATGCAGGAAATGATGGGTCTTGCAGAACTCTCCGAAACCGAACTCGCCCAGAAAATGGATGAATATATGAACTCTCCTGATGAAAATACCCTTCTTGAACTCTATGACAGATATATTGCTTCCGGTAGCTATGACGATAATATGAATACTTTCGGTGTTGTCAGCATGGATGCCCCTTCTGCAATAGAACTCTATGTTGACAGCTTTGAAGCCAAAGAATCGATTCAGAAATGCATTGATAACTATAATGCAGATGTTGCTGAAGAAGACCAGATTCGTTATACTGACTATGTCGGCTTGCTGATGAGTTCTGTCACAACAATTGTCAATGTCATTTCTTATATTCTGATTGCTTTTGTTGCCGTTTCACTGGTTGTTTCTTCTATCATGATTGGCATTATTACTTATATTTCTGTTCTGGAACGTACAAAAGAAATCGGTATTCTTCGTGCAATTGGTGCATCCAAGCAGAATATTTCACAGGTATTCAATGCCGAAACGTTCATCATTGGTCTGTGTTCCGGGCTGATTGGTGTCGGCATGACAGAACTGATTCTGATTCCCAGCAATTTTGTAATTCATACACTTGCGGATTCTGATGAAATCAGTGCCATTCTGCCGTTTGCAGCCGCTATTATTCTGGTTATCATCAGTATTGTCCTGACCTTAATCGGCGGTCTGATACCGGCAAAAAAAGCTGCTGCCAAAGACCCGGTTACCGCACTCCGGACAGAATAAATTTCCATCAGCACAGCTTTTCCGGCTGTGCTGATTTTTCTCTTGCAAAATCCGGAAAAATATGCTATAATCTAATTATTATCATAATTCAGGAGGAATATTTTTATGAAATTCAGAAAATTTGCCGCTGCTCTGACAGCGATTTCTGTTTGTCTTGTCTCTGCTGTTCCGGTGATACTTCCGGAAAAAACAGTTGTTTCACTGACGGTTTCTGCTGAAGATTCTGACGCTGTTCAGATTCTGGCAGACAGCATTAACGCTCTCCGGGCTGAAAACAACCTCTCCCCTGTTTTGCTGAATGCAGATGCCTGTGAAGCTTCCGCTGTCCGTGCGGCAGAACTTGCTCAGAAAGCCTCTCACCAGCGACCAGACGGAAGTGATTCTTTTACCGCTCTGGAAGAAAAAAATATTTATTACACTATGGCGGCTGAAAATATTGCAGTCACTTCCGGAAATGACCCACAGGAAGCTTTTTCTCAATGGCTTGAAAGTGACAGCAATCTGCATAATATGCTCAGCGAAGATTTTGCATATCTTGGTGCTGCCTGTGCCTATGATGCCGAAGATTTACAGACTCCCTATCACTGGCAGATTTTTCTCTTTACCGGAAAAGTCCCCGGTATCACTCAGGAAATTCCGTCAGATTTTGCTCAGACAGCTCTGAAAGAAATCAATGCGCTCCGTGCTGAAAATGGTGCAGACCCTGTTTCTCTTCATGATACTGCTGCTGCTGCCGCTCAAATCCGTGCGCAGGAACTGGCACAATCTTTCAGTCATGAACGACCTGACGGCAGTATGCCTACTACTGCCCTGACAGAACTTGGCATTTCTCTCAGCAGTGTTGCAGAAAATATTGTCCTGACTTCTGTCCCGGATGCTGCTCTTGCAGTAGATTACTGGAAAAACAGTACCGGACATTTCAAAAATATGATAAATCCCGAATTTCAATCTATGGCGATTGGCTGTTATTATGACGAAAATGCAACCTCTGAAACGCCTTACAGCTGGTGTCTGTTCCTGTTTACCGAAGATGACAGCATGTCTTCTCCGGATATTGCTACAGAACAGGAAAAAAATGCTCTTCTGGAACAAATCAACGCATTCCGGAAAGAAAACAATCTGCCGGAATTCCAGACATTGCCGGAACTTTCCGCTGTTTCTGACCTGCGTGCCAAAGAAATTGTTCAGGAATTTTCCAATCTTCGCCCTGACGGAAAAAGCTATACTACCGCTCTGGAAGAAGCCGGCATTCTGTTTTCTGACTCCAATGAACTGCTTGCCGCCGGACGTTCCGAAGCAGAAAAAGTGCTTGCACAGTGGCTGAATCAGGACGGCGCAAAAAAATTACTTCTGAGCAAAGCTTATTCTCATATCGGAATTGGCTGTTATGCAGATGCCGCTACACCCTATCAGTATTACTGGGCATTGGATTTCATCAGTTCACCGGGAAGTAATTTACAGACCATGCTTGACAGCATCAACAGTCAGCGTGAAGAAAATCAGCTCCCTGCCCTGCTGCTGAACGAAGAATTAACTGCTGCTGCGGATATTCGTGTCAACGAACTGAAGGCTTCTTTCAGCCATACCAGACCGGACGGCTCGGACTGTCTGACAGTTCTGGACACACTTTCCTATCCGGCAGAAAACAAACTCGAAATCTTTTCTTCCGGAAATCCTGACCCGGCTGAAACCCTGAATGCGTGGTTTGCTTCCAAGACACACAAAGAAGCCATTCTGAATCCTGATTTTACCAATATCGGCATCAGCTTTCTTTCCGACCCGGATGCAGAATACCGATATTACTGGGAAATTTTTCTGACTGACGGGAACAGCCAGAACAGTTCTCTCCCCGGCGATGCCGATTTAAGCGGTAAAATTGACATTCTGGATGTCATCACACTGAACAAGGCAATCCTCGGAAAAGGAAGCCTGAATGCACAGCAGCTCACTAATGCTGATGTCAACAGAAATCAAAAGCCAGATGCAGCCGACTCTCTTCTGATTATGAAATATATTGTCGGTCTGATAACAGAATTCTAAAAAAATTCCCCCTGATTTTCAGGGGGATTTTTTTATTCTACAATTTCAAACATACCCATCATGCCATGAAGTTTTGTTCCGACATCACTGCCGAACGGCAAAAGTGCCACTGCTACCGGAAAGAGTTCCGGATTCTCTGCATCAAGCTGTTTCAGTTGGGCATAGTCGCCCTGAATATCTATAATAATATAGTCATGCATTTCCATAGCAATTATCCTTTCTGAACGATTTTTTCCAGTTCTTCCCTTGCATTTTCCAGCATGAGTGCGCTCGGATTTTCGCCGCCCATAATGCGTGCAATTTCCTGAATGCGCCCTTCAAAATCCAGTAAATGTACTTGTGTCACGGTACGTTCCTGTTCTGTATGTTTTTCAATCAGATACTGTGTATCTGCCATTACTGCAATCTGTGACAAATGTGTCACACAAAGTACCTGCTTATCCCGGCTGACTTCCCGGAGTTTGATGCCGATTTTCTGCGCTGCTCTGCCGCTGACTCCTGTATCAATTTCATCAAAAATCAGTGTCGGAACATTTCCGGCAATCACAGATTTCAAAGCAAGCATAATTCTTGAAAGTTCGCCGCCGGAAGCAATTTTAGAAATCGGCTTCGGTTCTTCGCCCTTGTTCGCTGAAATCAGGAATATGACAGAATCCCGCCCGTGAACCGTCAGTTTGCCTTTCTCCTGCTGTACGCTCAAAATCACATCCGGCATGTCCAGAAACTGTAATTCTCCGGCGACTTGTCTGGAAAATTCCTGTGCCGTCCGGGTACGATATTCGGAAAGTGCATTTGCCTTTTCAGTGACCGTTTCAAGCAGTTCTGCTTTCCGTGTCTCCAGTGCGCTGATTCTTTCTGTATCTTCCTGCAAATTTTGAATTTCTTTCTTTGCCGTCTCATACATACGGAGTAATTCCTCAAAATCGCAGAAAAATTGCTTCTTTGCCTGATTGATTGCCTGATATCTCTGCCGGATGCGCAAAAGTTCCGCTTCGTCCAGTACAATACTTTCAGAACGTCCCTGCAAATCCTGTGCAATGTCTTTGAGCTCAATCAGACAGGACTGTAATCTTGCAGGAATCTCCCCTGTTTCCGGATAGACATCTTCAATTTCCTGTAATCGCATCAAAGCAGAGCGCACCTGTTCGGCTGCCGAATCTTCCTGTTCCATATCAAGCAGGAAAGCACTTCCGGACAGGGCAGAAACAATGCGTTCGGCATTTTCTGCCTGTATCAGTGCATTTTCAAGTTCTTCTTCTTCACCGGGCTTCAGATGCAGTGCGCCGATTTCCTGAATTTGCTTTTGCAGAATAACAGCTTTCTGACGGCGTTCCTGTTCTTTCTTTTTGCGCCTGCCAAGTTCTTTTGCCACGTTCTGGAGTTCCCGGAAAGATTTCTGATATTCTTCCAGAAACAGCGGATTTCCGCCGAATTCGTCCAGAATCTGCAAATGATTTTCCGGATTCAGCAATATCTGATTATCATGCTGACCGTGAATGGAAATCAGCAGAATGCCAATTTCTTTCAGAGCCGAAACAGAAGCCGTCCTGCCGTTGATTCTGCCGATACTGCCGCCGTCTGCACGGATTTCCCGTGTCATTGTAATCTGCTGTTCTTCGCAGGAAATTCCACGTTCTGAGAGCATCTGCATGACTTCTTCTGAAAGATGGGTAAACAGTGCTGTAATGACAGCACGGTCACAACCTGTTCTGACCCAGTCACGGGAAACTCTCTGCCCCAAAACAGCCTGAATGCCGTGAATCAAGATAGATTTCCCTGCTCCGGTTTCGCCTGTGAATACATGAAACGCATTCTGAAACCGGATACAGGCTTTCTCAATCACGGCAAGATTTTCAATATCCAATTCTTCGAGCATTTTCCCCTCACCTGTTCTGTAATTTTTCGGTCAGTTCCTCTGCCAGCTTTCTGGCTTGCGGAGAGCTTCTGACCAGGACAAAGATAGTATCATCGCCGGCGATTGTGCCGACAATTTCCGGATGATGCAGACTGTCCAGAATTGTACAGGCTGCCTGTGCTGTACCGCTGCGGCACTTGACACACATGATAGTTCCGGCATAGTCAATTTCTGTCACATGACTTGCAAGCAAGCCGGCAGCAGACATGGCTGCATCTCTTTCCTGATAGTAATAAAAACCATTCTCATCTGCTTTTTTAATCAGCTGTAATGTACGGATATCCCTGGAAACAGTTGCCTGTGTGACAGGAAAGCCTGACTGGGCAAGCAGGTTCTGCAAATCATCCTGTGTATTGATTTTCCGGGCATGAATCAGCTTAAGAATCATTTCTTGTCTGGCATTACGCATAACACAACATCCTTTGGCTAAAATTTTTATGTTTCGGAAAAGCCTTTGAGTGACTGCATCAGTTTCTGATTCACAGAATCAAAAAATCCGCTGTTCTTCATGCTGATAAAAGCAACGGATTCACGGGATTTCCGGATTTCAAGGGTATCTTCCGCATGAAACAGCACTGGATTTTCTCCGTCCGCACTCATGCAGATATGTCTTGTATCTTCGGCAGTGTGCCGGATGGTGATTGTTCTTTCAGAAGATAGTAACAACGGACGGTTAAACAGCGAATGCGGACAAATCAGTGTAACTTCAATACAAGAAAGTTCCGGTTCCATTAATGGACCTCCTGCTGAAAGTGCATAGGCTGTTGAACCTGTCGGCGTACTACAGACAACACCATCAGCACGGTACTGCCCTACAAGTGCATTATCCGCCATGACCGAGAATGAAAACACTTTTCCGTACAGACCGGAAACAACAATATCATTCAGAGCGTGAAACCGGATTTGCTTGCCGTCCTGATGCAGCACTGCTTCCAGAAGCATTCTGTCCGAACGGAAATATTCGCCGTGGAATAATTTTTCCAGTTCATCAAGCTGTGTTGTTTCCAGACCAGCCATAAATCCCAGATGTCCTGTATTAATGCCCAGAAGCCGTGCAGATGAACCAATCATCTGTCTGGCACAACGGAGCATTGTCCCGTCACCGCCAATGGCAATGACAATATCAGCTTCCTGTGTCAGAAGCGGAAAATATCCGTATTTTACAAATTTCAGTCCTGAAAATGCTTCCTGATAAGCATTATCTGTCCGGACTGTGCCGCCGAGGTCATGCAGTCTCTGACAGACTTCCAGCGCACAGGGCAGCGCATTCGGCTTTTGAAAATTCGGATAGATGACAAAATTCAGCATGTTTTCTCACTCACTTTACTGCAAATCAATCACAACGAGTTCCGGGCGGTTATAGAACCGGGGCAGTTTTGTCGATTCTCTGGCAAGTCCCCGGCTGACAATCATTGTGACATGGTTTTCCTGATATTCTCCTCCGGCGAACTTCGGGAACAAGCCCTGATTCGGCGCATAAAGCCCGTTCAGGATACCCGGAATCCGCCATTGTCCGCCGTGTGCATGTCCGCACAGGACTAAATCAAAATTCAGGTTTTTATATTCTGGAAACAGCTCCGGACGGTGTGACAGCAGAATGCTATATTCCCCTTCCGGAACAGCTTCACTGATTAACTTCATCTGCTGTTCTGTTGCATTTTTGTTTTCGGAATATGCCATACTGTCCGGGTCGTCAATTCCGCCGAGATACAGTTTCTGTCCGTTGACTGCAAGTGTTTCTGCCGTTCCGGAAAGTACTGGTATCTGATGTGTTTTCAGAAATTCCATATTCCGGAGAAATTTTTCTTTCGGACACCAGCCCTCGTGATTGCCTGTCACATAATAGCAGGTATATTTTTCCGAAATTTCTGCAAGCACAGTTTCTGTATTTTCATCCGGAAGCTGGTCATCGAAAATATCACCTGTCAGGGCGAGAATATCCGGATTCTGCTCTGCTATGGCAATCAGCAGTTTTTCCTGATTCTTTCCGTATCTGCACGAATGCAAATCCGACAATACGACAATCCGGACAGGATTGCTGATTTTATCGCTTTCAAGCGTATACTTCCGGATAAGCAGCCTCTGGTCAAGTCCCGGCAGAATCAAAATCAGAGAAATAAATAATATGATTAATTTAATCTTCTTTTTATTCATGACTGTTCCTTACAGAGATATAATAAATATTCAAGATTGCCGCTGCCGCCGGCTATCGGTGATTCACATGCCCCCATCACACGGAAGCCCGTCTGCACGGCAAAGGCTGAAATTTCAGAAAGTACCTGTTTCCGTATTTTTTCCGACCGGACAATCCCCTGCTTATTCAGGGCTTTTTTTCCGGCTTCAAACTGCGGCTTGACTAAAGCAATACATTCAGCAGCATCTGCCAGCAGCAAATATGCTGACGGCAGCACCAGTTTCAGCGAAATAAAAGAAACGTCAATACTGCAAAATGCCGGACGGCTTTCAAAATCCGAAACTTTCATCTGCCGGATATCTGTATTTTCCAGATTTCTTACACAGGGATGATTTTTCAGACTTTCAGCTAACTGTCCGTGACCGACATCAATAGCATAGACCAGTTTCGCTCCGTGCCGTAGCATACAGTCTGTGAATCCTCCTGTTGATGCGCCAATATCCAGACAGACTTTTCCCTTCGGAGATGCCGGAAATGTCGTCAGTGCGCCTTCCAGTTTCAGCCCTCCCCTGCCGACAAACGGTAAATCTTCCACTTCAAGCCTGTCACTGTCAGAAACAAGTACAGAAGCTTTTTTGCATGGCTGCCCGTTCAGCAGCACTTTTCCTTCTGTAA
Organism: Ruminococcus sp. UBA7014; assembly: GCA_002449575.1. Taxonomy (GTDB): domain Bacteria; phylum Bacillota; class Clostridia; order Oscillospirales; family Ruminococcaceae; genus UBA3855. Next base: position 12,309 of record DJXC01000228.1, on the reverse strand, counting down.
TCAGCAGTTTCGCCCGTGAACGACTCTGACAGAGCTGCCGTTCAGTCAGGGCAATATCAATCCTTGTTCCCATAAGCATAAATATACCGACAGACCGCATGTGCGGAAAGTTCTGACTTTTCCAGCAATGCCGGAACAGATGCCTGTTTCAGAAAACAATCCGCTGAAACACGGACGTATCTGCCCTTGAACCCGTACTGTGCCAGCAGTGAGCCGAATATGGTTGAAATACCACCGTAACCGCTGCTTTCTTCGAAGAACATCACAATCCGGTAAGACAATGCTTTTTCCACCAGTTCTTCCATCACAGGGAAAATTCTGGTCAGCTTTAACAGACTCGTCTGATAACCGCTTTTTTCACAGGTACAGTGTGCTTCCCAAAGTGCCTGATAAATTCTGCCATAAGAAATCAGCAGTATCTCTTTTCCGGATTCTGTCAGCATATATTCTGTATTCAGATGTTCTTTCGGATAGGTCATATCCTTGTCATTGCCTCTTGGATAGCGGACAGCCGTCAGCCCGGTATCTTCCTGAATGGCACGTCTCATGCACAGCCGCAGCTCTTCATAGCAGGACGGCGAATAAATGACCGCTCCCGGAATGGAAGTCAGCATAGGAACATCAAAAGTTCCCTGATGTGTTTCCCCATCTTCGCCGACAATCCCGGCACGGTCTATGCCGAGTACAACATGCAGCTTCCCGATTGCCACGTCATGCAGAAGCTGGTCATAGGCTCTCTGTAAAAATGTCGAATACACCGCAAATACCGGAATCATTCCGGCAGCAGCAAGCCCTGCTGAAAATGTAACAGCATGTTGTTCGGCAATACCAACATCATAAAACCGTTCCGGAAACTGCTGCTGAAAATATTGCAGCCCCGTCCCGAACGTCATCGCCGCTGTAATCGCACAGATACGCTTGTCCTGTCTGGCGAGTTCTGTGAGTTCCTTCCCGAACATGTCAGAATAACAACCATTTCCGGAAACTTCCGGATTTCCGGTCATAATATCAAATTTCGGTACACCATGAAATAAACTCGGATTTTTCTCTGCCGGAAGATACCCTCTCCCCTTCACAGTCTTGACATGAATAAACACAGGCGCATGATAGCGTTTTGCCGTGCGGAGTACTTCTTCCAGTTCCTGCATATTATGCCCGTCTACTGGTCCTAAATAAACAAAGCCGAACTGCTCGAACATGGTCGCCTGCTGGAACATGACACGCTTGAAGCTGTCTTTTGTCTTTTTCAGCACCCGCACTGCATGTGTGCCGACTCCGGGCGTATTCAGCAGATTCTTTTCCAGTTGCTGCTTTTTGCGGACATAGCTTTCACTTTCCCGGATAGAACGCAGATAGCCTGATACTGCCCCTACATTTCCGGAAATTGACATATTATTATCATTCAGGATAACAATCAGATTTTCCATTTTCTTCTTGCCGCCGTTGTTCAGCCCCTCGAATGCCATACCGCCTGTTAATGCGCCGTCACCAATCACTGCAATCACATGATGCTGTAAATCTCCTTTCATGCGCATAGCTTCGGCAATGCCGCAGGCAACAGAAATTGAGGTACTGCTGTGTCCGCTGATAAAACTGTCATGAACAGATTCATCTGGTTTCGGGAAACCGGAAATGCCGTTTTCCTTCCGGATGGTGGAAAACCTGTCCGCCCGTCCGGTCAGAATCTTATGTGTATAGCACTGATGTCCCACGTCCCAGATAATTTTATCCTTCGGTGACTCGAATACACGATGCAATGCCATTGTCAGTTCTACCGTCCCCAGATTTGAGGCAAGATGTCCGCCGTTATGCGAAATCACACGAATCAACAGCGAACGGATTTCCTTTGCCAGTTTCCGGCACTGATAAAAATTCAGTTTTTTTAAATCTTCCGGCAGATTCAGGTCTTTCAGCTGAATTTCCCGGTTTTCCTGATTTGCTGTATTCATAGATTTATCACTACTTGTTATGATATTTCAGAGCGGCATAACCGCACCGATGAAAATTCCTAAAATTGCACCGCAGACCACTTGCAGCGGTGTATGTCCCAGCAGTTCTTTAAACTGGGTTTCTCTGGCTTCGCCGTCCTGTGAAAACAGCTTTTCCATGATTTCATTCAGCTGTTTGGCATGTTTTCCGGCTTCAAGGCGCACGTTAGCAGCATCATACATGATAATCGCTGCAATGACAAACATAATGGCAAATGCTGCTGAATTCCAGCCTGATGACCTGCCTGTGGAAATCAGCGTGGCACAGACCATGGAGGAATGAGAACTTGGCATTCCACCCGAACCGTAAAGCCGCTCCAGCTTCATAGACTTGTTCTGTACGAGAAATAAAATAAACTTGATGACCTGCGCCGCACCCCATCCCAGAATGCCGGCGCACAAAATCGGATTATATATCATGTCTGCTCTCTTTTCTATTAGAATTACTGTACCCGGACAAGCAAGGCATCTGTCAGGGAATGCAGAAATGCACGAGTTTCAGATTCCGGAAATTTGTCAAGCGCAGTATGTGCCTTTGCCGTCAGTTCTGCGGCACGGTTCTTTGCCTGTGCAATGCCAAGCAGTGTAACAAAGGTCTGTTTTCCTTCTTCGGCATCGCTTCCCACGGGTTTGCCGAGCTGTTCAGAAGTGCTTGTCACATCCAGAATATCATCAACCATCTGAAAAGCAAGTCCTGTCGCCAGACCGTAATTTCCGGCAGCTTCCACCTGTTCTGCAGAACCGCCGCCGCAGATAATCCCCATCTGACAGGAGGCTTTCATCAATGCGCCTGTTTTGCCAAGACACATCATTTCCAGTTGTTCCGCAGTCACCGTGCCAGCCGTTTCAAACAGCATATCCAGCATCTGACCGCCTACCATACCGGCAGTGCCTTCTTCTGTGGCAAGAATCTGTATCAGTTTTGTTTTCTGTTCCGGTGTGAGGGCATTGTCTTCGGCGATTATCTGAAACGGTGCGCAGATTAAGCCAATTCCGGCAAGCATTGCTGTTGCTTCGCCGAATGCCTTGTGACAGGACGGCTTTCCTCTCCGGAAATCATCATTGTCCATTGCCGGAAGGTCATCAAAAATTAAAGAAGATGTATGTGTCATTTCCATTGCTGCCGCTGCCGCATCTGCTTTTTCCGGTGCAGAGCCGCAGAGTTCACAGAATGCGTAAATCAAAGCCGGACGAATGCGTTTTCCGCCGGCGGTCAGGGAATGGCGCATGGCATGAAACAGCGAATCTGCTGTCATCTGCCGCTGCTGTGCCTGAACGGAAAGACCGTCCACGACAGAAGCAAGCTTTTGTTCTGTCCGGACAGCGTACTGCCGAAGTTTCTCGTTATCGTTCATGATAAATTTCCTCTCTTGATAAAATGCCCTGACGGTAACACTGCCGTCGGGCAGAATGATTCTGAAAATGCCGTCCGCCGGTATCTGACGGACAGAAAACAGCCGTTCTCCGGAAAGTGTCTGCATTTCCGGGAAATGCGGACTTGTTGCAAGTTCTGCTGCCGCTGACGGTGTAGATGCCCGCAAGTCCGCCGCTTTATCAGTCAATGTCACATCTGTTTCGTGTCCTACTGCTGAAATGACAGGGGTATGACATGCGCTGACCGTCCTCACAACGGATTCAGCATTAAATATAGCTAAATCTTCTGCTGAACCGCCGCCCCGTCCCAGAATCAGAACGTCTAACTGCTGAGAATCAGCGGCTTTCAGTGCCTGACAAATTTCCGCTTCGGCATAAATTCCCTGTACATGTACCGGAAAAATTACTGTTTCTGCCAGTGGTGACCGCCGTTTCAGGATATGCAGAATATCCTGTAATGCTGCGCCCTGTGCTGACGTGATGATGCCGATTTTACGGGGATTTTCCGGAAGCGGCTTTTTCCCGGAAGCAGAAAGAATGCCTTCTTTTTGCAGTTCTTGTTCTTTCCGGAGAAAACCACGCTGTACCGTGCCGATACCCTGTAATAACATATCTGTCACACGGAGCTGAAACGTCCCTGAAACCGGATAGAAATCCGCATTGGCGGCAGCAATGACCTGCAAGCCGTTTTCTGGCTGAAAACGCAGACGTTCTGCCAGATGGGCAAACATTACCGCACGGACAGCACTTTTCTCATCACGGAGAGAAAAAAAGAGATGTCCGGAGTCTTCCCGGTGCAGATTGGCAATTTCGCCCTCTGTCAGAAGAAGCTGTAATTTCCGGTTCTGCCGGATAAGGCTTTCTGCCTGCCGGTTCAGTTCAGTGATGGTCAACATGGCACAAAGCAGCATATACCGCTGTTCCGGCGGCATTATCGCAGGAATAGTCGGGTGCAGCAAATGCCGTTTCTCCGGAAACAGCCGTTTTCAGCATATTCTGAAGATACCTGTCGGACATGACACCTCCGGCATAGAGTACCGGAATTTCCGGATATGCTTCCAGAGCTGTTTCTGTCATAGTTAGGAGTACGTCTGCGATTGCAGAAAGACAGAATTTTGCAATATCTTCTTTTGTCATTTCCGGATTGTTCCGCATAGCGGCACACTGATTTTCCAGTCCGGAGAGACAGCAGTTTAACCCTTTCATGACGGGCTTATACTGGAAATGTTTCTGACTTTGCATTGCCAGTGCTTCCAGTGCTGCACCGCAGGGAAACTGTAACCCCAGCAGCAGTCCTACCCGGTCAATCAACTGTCCGGCTTTCAGGTCGAGAGAAGACGATACCGGACGAATCTGTAACAGATTTTCTTGCTCCGGCTGACACAGCACACAATCCGTTGTGCCGCCGCTGACATGAAATGCCAGAAATTCCCGGTTCTTCCAGTCCAGTTTCTTCGCTGCATATAATGCCGCCAAAATATGCCCTGTCTGATGGCTTGTCTGATAAACTGGTATCTGCAATGCCTGTCCCAGCATCTTTGCTGTCCCCTCTCCGCAGAGAAAACACGGCATATATGAGCCTTCTGTATTCCGTGGTCTGACAGAAACACCGATTCCGGAAAGTGCCGGAAGTTGCAGTTCTGCCAGTACTTCCGGAAGCTGTACAGTATGATGAAACACAGCATCACTCTGCCGGAGTCCCTTTTCACCGGGTTTGACCGGCAGCAGCTTTTTTGCCTGTACTATCTCTCCGGTTTCTGTATCATATATTGCTGCCGATGTTGTATAATTGCTGGTATCCAGCCCCAGAAACACACTCATTCTGCTTTTCCTTCTGTGCGGATATAATTTCCGAGTACCCCGTTAATAAAAGCCGTATCTTCCGGAGAGGCATAGACTTCTGCCAGGCGGACAGCTTCACTGACGGCAATACCGGCAGGCTGTTCCGGATACTGCCGAAGTTCATAAAGAGCCATACGCAGCAGAATCAGGTCTGTTCTGGCGATACGGTGCAAGGCACGTTTCCGGCTGTAAGAACTGATAATACTGTCCAGTTCTTCTGTCTGGGACAGAACGCCTGTTACAAGACTGCGGCTTTTATCTGTCAGTTTGATTTCGCCGACTTCTTCGGCAAGCTGAAAGAGCTGTTCCGGAGAATCGTTCCGGAAAGAAGCTTCAAACAGGATTAAAAATGCATTTTCTCTGTACTGACTTGCTTTCATACTTCCTCCTGCATACCGCTGATTTCGACATGGACATGTACGGCGGTGACTCCGGTCATATCCTGAATACTCTGCTTGACAGTCTGCTGTACACGGGCAGCGACTGCCGATGCCCGGCTGCCGTTCTTGACGAAAATCCGGACTTCAGCAGAAACTGCGCCGCCAAGATTTGTAATTCTGACAGGGGCTTCCACTGCCGAAACGTCCGGTACATCTCCGGCAGAGAGTGCGGCAACCTGCCGGAGAACATCATCAGAAATCTGAATGGTACGTTCAGAACGGTTAATTTTATCCATACTCATGAAACATATTCCTTTCTTGTGTACGTTTTTATTATCTTTTTTATTTTACCACAAAATCAAGAGAATGTCAATGTAAAAAACACAAAATTTATTTTACTTCAAAAATACGGATATTTTCCGCCGGAATACTGGTTTCTTCGAGGATGATTTCTTTCATGGCGGCTGCGCCGGAAGCTTCCAGACCATCTGTACGGACAACTACTTTCGCACTTTGCCCGTCAAGATAAACGACACAGTCCGAAAAGCCCTGTGCTTTTATCAGCGATTCAATCGTACCTTCTTTTTCGATAAGGCTTGCTACTTCGGCAGCATCAAGGGCAGCTGTCACAGCTTCGTCATCTGTGACATCGCCGCCGCCAATCATTGTCTGTAAGGTCTGGACAGCTTCGTCACGGCTGGCGGTCTTTTCCAGACGTGCTTTTGCAAAATAATCAGCAGACGGGTCAGGCTCTGCGCTGACAAACTCTGTATCTCCGTAATGAGGAGTATTGTCTTCCAGTTCTGTCACAGGCGTTGAGACGGTCATTCCTGTCCGGGAGTACGTATAATTCACATAGACTGCCGCCGCCAGCAGAACAGTCAGGCAGCTTAGAATCAACTGTTTTTTTCCGATAATCAGAGAAGGTTTTTTCATAGTGATTCATCCTTTCAGTAAATGTTGTCCAGTTTTGTGACATAAATCTGTGAATAGCCCAGTCCGCAGGCAACGGAAACTGTCTGATAGACGATTTCCTGAACGCTCGCCGTTCCGCCGCCGTCACAGGCGACAACAACACCTGTGACTGCCGGAAGGGATACCGATTCCACAAGGGCTTCCCGGCGGCTTCCGGCTGTAAGATAACGATTCTGGGCATCCTGTGCATAATGACAGGTTTCACTGCCGGAAAGCGTGACAAGAACCTCTGCCCTGCCGACACCGTCAATCTGACAGAGAATTTCAGAAAGTTCATTCTGCAATGCCGTCCGGTAGGCTTCCTGACTGGTGATTTCGGGGAGTTCAGCGGCTTGGGGCTGGTCTTCCTGACAAGAAGACAGCACTGCACAGAAAATTCCTATCAGACCGACAAATACCAGAATATGCACCAGATATTCTTTTTTGAAACTAGCTTTGTACTGATTCCAGAGTTTCCGAAACATGAAGCTTCACCCCCTCACCGAGTACTTCCCGGAGCGTTCTGAGTGTCTGCTGAAAATTATCACAAGTCACACTGACATCAGTAATAGATATGCAGCGATTCTCGTCCATATGCAGAGAAACAGAAATTTCCTTACAGAGAATGCCTTTCTTCTCCAGTATAGAAATGAGTGTCTGTTTCACGCTTTGTTCTGTCAGTATCATGGCAGTCTGGTCAGCCTGAGACTGCTGCACGCTTTCTGGAATGCCGGAGAAGTCCGGACTTGGCAGTGCAGGGAGCAGACTCAGCAGAAACAGCAGCGAGACAAGAAAGCGGGTCTGGCGGCGGAGTGCGTGTTCCGGGCAGAGAAACAGACAGACGGAAACGGCAATACTCAGCAGGCAGACGGTCAGCACGGAAGATTTCAGCGTTTCCAAAATGTTCTCCTTTCTGGCTTCCGCCTTTGTGAACAAGAGAGAATCACCGTCAAGGGGCTGGCTTTTAAGCCCCTTGCGGTTATTCTCGTTCACACACATGTTTTACCGCAATATATTTCTATATATTATATAGCCACTTGCGGCAATTTTTGCGGCAATCGGGTGTCAGGGGGTGACACAGATGCATACTCTTCCCCAAAAATGTAGAATCGATTCTACAAAATCCAATATTATTTCTGCACAAAATCATTATTTTGTGCAATTATGTGCTGCTTATCGCTGCCAGGATTCCCGTACTCATACAGAACATCACACCAAATGCTGCCGCTACGGAAAAGCCTGCCGAAATCACTGCTTCCAGATTCCGGAACAGCTTCTGCAAAGAAGTTAATACAAATATCTCTGAGATTGCCGCTGCTATCCCTGTCAGCATCTTCAAAAGAAAAAATTCCACAATCACCGGCAGTATCAGCGACAACACTGCAATCACCCCTGTCATACCGGCAGTTGATTTCAAAACGTTCAGGCTGCCAAGTACTGCTGCATAGGCATCTGATACCGCTCCCCCGATAAACGGCACAGCTCCGGCAATCGCATATTTCGCCGCCTTTGTTCCGGCTTTGTCCGCTGATACGGCAACCACACTCTGTACGGACAGAAATCCCAGAAATAATGCCATCAGAAAGCCCAGCACCCAGACGGTAAACTTCTGCATCAGGTTCAGCAGACCAGAAAGCGAAATCTCCGGTGTCACGGCATCTGTCAGGCTGACCGCCAGTCCCATTGTCAGCACCGGAAACAGCACCCTGACAGCGATTTCCAGCACAATGTTACATAATACCAGTACTGCGCCCTGATACCCTGCCGAAGCCGTGATATGACCTGTGACAGACAGTATTCCGCCGTATACTCCCGAAAATGTTACCATGAAATCTGCTGTATGTTTCAGCACTTCCGCCGCCTGCTGAAACGCTTCTGTCAGCGGACTGACCAGCACACTGACCGCACACAGCACCGCTGTGACATCACAGATTTTGGTAATGCCCGATGTTTCATTCCGAAGACTCCCGGCAAGCGCAGACAGCAAAATGACACCCATCAGCAGCATAAATATCTGTAACGGTGCAGAAATCTGCTGTTTCAGCATTTCCAGCACCTGTCCGGCAAAATCTGAAAAGGAAAGTTCTGTCAGCGTTTCTGCGTCCGGTACTTCTGCCGGAATGCCTTCCAGAAGCTGTGCTAATATGTCATCATAAGTATAGCCCTGATTCATGGCATCATCTCCAGTATTGTTTCTGAAAGTGTCACGAAAAGCGGCAGTGCCAGCATCAGCAACAGCACTCTGCCGCATAATTCTACCGCTGTTCCCAGCGCATTTTCTCCGGCATCCCGACAAATATCCATTCCGAACTGTGTCAGATAGGAAATTCCGACCGCTTTGCACAGAATGCCGAAATCCGCAGCAGTCACCCTGAACTGGTGAAAAGTCTGTTCTGCTGTTGATAAAATCCGTTCCGCATCCGGCAGAATCCGCACAATCACCAGCAGACAAAGCCCGATACTCAGCAATAATGCATAACTTCTCTGATACTGTTTCAGCACCAGAACCAGAATACAGCCGATAATACATAGAATTATCATCTGTTCTGTTGTCATATGCCGAACACCGTCCTGACTGTTTCAAACAATTCACTAATCTGGTCAACCAGAAGCATCAATACAACAACCAGTCCGGCAAGTACGGTCATCATGGCTTGTTCGTCACGGTCTGACTTTTTCAAGACTAAACTGAGGACAGAAACAATGATTCCGATTCCGGCAATTTTGAAAATCAAATCCAGTTCCATGTGAGGCTGCTCCTTATTTTCATATTATAGAAACAGAACTGCGCATACCGCACCGCCCAGCCAGCCGAGTGACTGATATAACCGGGCTTTCTGCGCACTGTCCGCCTGACACGCTTCCAGAGCAGTACGCATCTGCGAACGGCAGAGTGTCAGAACAGCAATCTGCCCCTGCAAGTCTGTTTTTCCCAGTTCGCCGCCTAATACTGACAAAATTCTTCTGGCTTCTTCCGGCAGACGGCTTTTTTCCAATGCCTGTTTCCAGAGTATTTCCGGCGGGATTCCCTGTATAGGGTTCAGCTCACGGACAAATTCCAGATGCTGATAACTTTCTTTTCCGGCAGCAAGCTGAAATAATTCTTCCAGATTCAGCCGCTGATACTGCATATATGTCAGGCAGTCTTCCAGAAATAACAGCAGATTCTGATATATCCTGACCTGATTCCGGAGATTTGCCGCTGCATACATGCCAATTCCGGCACAGCACACCAGCATCAGCACAACACCCGGCAGCTTCATGACAGTCTCCTGATGGTCTGGATACTGCCGTCTTTCAGGAATACGGCATCAGAAAAAACAGCTGCTTCCAGCAATGGACGGAGTACTGTTCTGTTCCGGAGTTCGTCAAGGCTTCCGGCATGGCACGAAGCCGCAAACTTTACCCCACATCCGGCAGCGGTCAGAATTGCCTGTACGTCTTCCGGAGTGCTGATTTCATCACAGACCAGATATTCAGGATTCATGACACGCAGTGCAATCAGCATTCCGGCAGCACGGGGATAATTATCGAAAATATCCGTCATTCTGCCGACATCATGAGAGGGCGCACCTCTCTGGACAGCGGCGACTTCTCCCCTTTCGTCAATGAGAGCCGTCCGGCAGTGATTGCCGGCAATCCGGCAGAAATCCCGGAGATAGGTTGTTTTTCCACTGCCGACTGTTCCGGCAAGCAGCACACTCCCCCGGCACTGCTTCCAGAGCGGTTCAGCAATACCGGGATATTCGCCGGGAATTCTGAAATTCAGGCTGCTGATATATTTCAGAGATTTCATATTCTGCTGTTCCCGGACAGCACTGCCACAGATGCCTACCCGACAGCCGCCCCGGATTGTAATATATCCTTCTGCAAGCTCCTGTTCAAAGTGATAGACAGAATACGAACACACTGCCTGAAACGTCTTTGTCATTTCCTCGAAACTGACGGGGATTCCGGTATTCTGTTCCTTTCCCTGTATGACGATTCCGGCGGTTTTCTGATTCCGCAGGCGGATTTCCTGAATCCGGGAAGCTTCTGATTCCGGCAGTCTGCTGAGATATTCCCGGAGTCTGCCGGGCAGATAATTCATGACTTCTTTCAAGCATTCGGCAGTATACAAGTTTCTGCACATCCTTTCTGTTATCTTGATACAGCTTATGCACAGCCTGTCCGTTTTATGACACGAAAAAGAGACCTGCCGCAGCAAGTCTCTTTTGATTTTATTCTACAGACTTCACTGTACCCATGAACACGGGCAGATGGTTTTCCATATCGACTATCATATAGACAAACGGTCTGTCCAGAATAATTTCTTTTTCGGGAAGTGGTGTTTCACATACTGGAATCTCTCTTTCAATTGTTACAGCTGCTGCTTTTGTACCCTCTTCGGAAGTTTCGATATGTGTCTTATGCAAAGCCTTGTCAAGCATGACTGGTGCATCAGTCATAGCAGAGAAATCAGCCGTTTCTTTAAAGGCGGACGGCATTCCCATTGCAGAAAGTGCGTCTTTCAGTTCTATTTCATAATCATAGCTGAACTTTGGCATAGCTGCCAGAATATAGCTTTCTTCGGGATTGGCAAGCGTATTCTGTAACGATTCGGCAGTCAGTCCGGAAATATATTCATCTACAGAAATTCCCTCATTCGGGAGCATTGCTGCAAATGCATATCTTTCGCCGCTATAATATTTATAGAATCCGGAAGCATTTTCATCATGCAGATAATAGCGTTCCATATCATGGTCTTTGGAATACATCATTTCCGCCTGCTGAACTGTACCGTCAGCAGCAGTAAACTCCTGTTTCTGTACCTCAAACGGGAGATACGCTGTCTCCCATTCCGCTTCAAACGTGACAGCATTCACCAGATACATGACAGCCTTCTGAATTTCTTCCTCAGGATTCAGAATTTCCGGAATCATTCTTTCGGTCTTGTTGCTGACCCATGTATTGATATCTGTAATCGTAGAATCATCAAACGGAGCTTTGAACGCATCGGCGGCATAATAATCTGCATTGGCTTTCAGGAATTCCGGTTTCAGGCTGTCTGCAAAAGTGTCACGATACCAGATAGAATTTGCAGTCGAAAGCCAGCAGTTCTGATAATTTGGCTGAGTCATGCGCTGTGTATAGAGATACTGATTCAAATCATCCAGAGGAAGTCCGCCGAAAGTCTGTTCCATTTCTTCAAGTGTCTGACCGCCTGCACCGTTGGCAGTCATGGCGAGTGCCTGCATCACAGAATAGGGCGAAACCAGAATATTTTTATCCGGGTCTTGCTGTTCTGCCTGCTGGAACAAATGCAGATAAAAGCCCGTCTGCGCTTTAATAAATGCATCATCAGCGGCTTTTCCCTCGACAATATCCGCTTTTACGGCTTTGCTTAAATTCGTGATTGCCGGGCTGAATGCCTTATCACTGGGCTTTTCAAAAATGCCGACAATTGCTTTCATAATCGCCAGAGAATCAGTAGCATCAATTTTATTATCTTTGTTGGCATCAGCAGTCAGTTTCTGAATTGTTGTCAGACTTTCCTTTCCGATAATAGACTGATTGAGAATAATCACATCCAGTATATCAAGTTTGTCATCCAGATTCAAGTCTCCGGCTTTCAGTCTGACACTTGCTTCGGAAGAAACTGTCATAATGGACTGTGTAGAAATTGCCTGTGCTGAAACTGGCTGTACACAGCACAGAAACGCCATCAAAGCGGCTAACATTTTCTTTTTCATAAAAATACACCTCATTTCTGAATATTTGAAAAATTTTAT
>DJXC01000047.1 GCA_002449575.1 Ruminococcus sp. UBA7014 | reverse complement strand
CCCACTTTCTGTGGCAGAATTGCTTCTGGAACTGGGAATGGATACAGATACCCTCTGTGCTGCACTGCTGCATGATGTTGTGGAGGATACCCCGGTAACAGATGCCCAGCTGCGGACTTTGTTCGGACATGATGTGGGAAATCTTGTGGATGGTGTTACTAAGCTGACACAGATTCCGGTTTTTAAGCAGGACCAGAAAAAGGCGGAAAATATTCTCAAAATGCTGCTGGCAATGGACGAAGATGTCCGTGTCATGATTATTAAACTCTGTGACAGACTCCATAATATGCGGACACTCCAGTTCCGACCAGAACATAAACAGCAGCAGCAGGCATATGAAACAATGAATGTTTATGCTCCTATTGCCGGACGGCTCGGTATGAAAAAAATTCAGGAAGAACTGGAAACATTGTCATTGTATTATCTCGACCCGTTCGGCTATTCTGAAATTGTCCGGCAGTTCGAGAAAACAAAAGAAGAACAGATACAGTTTATTGATTCTATCAAGAGCCGCATTGCAGATGCCCTGAAATCTGCACCGCTGAAACAGCCGCCGGAAATTCAGGGAAGACCCAAAAGCATTTATGGCATGTATAAGAAAATTTTTAAAGAACACCGTAATTTTGAACAGGTCTATGATAAATATGCTGTGCGTGTAATTGTCGATACTGTGCCGGAATGCTATATGGTTATGGGTATGATTCATCAGATTTATAAACCACTGATGGACAGAATTAAAGACTGGATTTGCCGCCCTAAAGAAAATGGCTATCAGTCTCTGCACACAACGGTACTCGGTCGTGAAGGCATTCCATTTGAAGTACAGATTCGTACCAGAGAAATGCATAAAACAGCAGAATACGGCATTGCTGCTCACTGGAAATATAAAGAAGGGATTCAGGGAAAGGACGAGATGGAAGAAAAGCTCTCATGGGTGCGTGAAATCCTTGAAGCACAGAAAACTTCCGATGACCCCGATGAAATCCTGAATACACTCAAAATTGACCTGTCTCCGGATACGATTATGGTTATGACCCCTAAAGGTGATGCAATTACTCTTCCTGTAGAAGCAACTCCCATCGACTTTGCTTATAAAATTCATACGCAAATCGGACATAAAATGACGTTTGCCAGAGTAGAAGGGAAAATCGTTCCGCTGGATTATAAGCTGCAGACCGGACAAATTTGTGAAATTGTTATCAGTAAAGACCCGAATAAAGGTCCTAACAGAGCATGGATGAATATCGCTAAAACTTCCGAAGCCAAATCTAAAATCCGTGCATGGTTCAAAAAGGAAAACCGTCAGGATAATATTCTCGCCGGAAAGACAATGCTCGAAAAAGAACTCCGCCGGAATCGTGTACATATTCCGGATGAAGATTATGAAACGTTCTTTTCTTATGATATGAAACGACATAACTGTACGACCATGGACGATTTTTATGCTTCTATCGGTTATGGTGGTGTGAGCATCAGTAAACTTGTACCCAAATGGCGGGACTTGTATCTCAAGACCTACCGGCAGGAAGAGGAGGAGGAAGCCGAAACAAATCTGATTGTACAACCGGTTGACAAGAGTTTGACAAATCAGATTATTCTTGATGAAATCAGCGATTGTGCGGTCAAATTTGCCCAGTGCTGCAATCCACTCAAAGGAGACGAAATTGTCGGCTTTGTCACCAGAGGACACGGGCTTTCTGTTCACCGTACAGACTGTATTAATTATCGTGCTATGCTCGCCCGGAATCTTCCCGAAGAAATGGAACGCTGGCTTGCTGTCAAATGGACAGATAATGCTTCTGCTGTCATGCACACAAATCTGGAAATTCTCTGTTATGACAGAGTTGGTTTGATGTTTGATATTTCTGCCGTGATGAAAGAAGCCGGAATTTCTATGACTGTGCCACAGTCCCAGAATCTCAAAGGCGGCAGAGTGCTGCTTCTGATTCATATTCAGGTGATGAATAAGACCCAGCTGACGGCAATTCTGGAACGTCTGCGGAAAATTCAGGGTGTTATTTCCGCAGAAAGAGCCTCTTCTTCCCATGCTGACAAGAAAAGAGGCGGTCAGTAATGTTCAGCAATCTGACAGGACATCTCCGTACAGTCAGAAATCACCGTCAGGCAGTCATGTGGAACTGTTTCCGGGCAGGAATTCCCATGCAGGGACTTTTGCATGACTTGTCAAAATATTCGCCTACAGAATTTATTCCCAGTGTAAAATATTATCAGGGAACACGAAGCCCCAACGAACAGGAACGTATTGTAAAGGGTTATTCTGAAGCGTGGATGCATCATAAGGGCAGGAATAAGCATCATTTTGAGTACTGGACGGACTATTCGCCGGAAACCCGTCAGCTCGAACCCGTCAAAATGCCGCTCCGATATGTTGCCGAAATGTTCTGTGACCGTGTCGGTGCAAGCAAAATCTACAACGGCGAAAATTATACAAACCGCAAACCTCTGGAATATTTTCTCAAAGGCAAGGCAAACCGGAAAATTCATCCGGAAACTTCCAGATTTCTGGAAATTCTGCTGAAAATGCTTGTTATCAAGGGAGAAGATTTCACTTTTTCGTGGCTTAACTGGTATTTGCACACACATACAGATTATTAAGCTTCTGACAGGATGCTGTGATAAAAACAGTATCCTGCATTTTTTATTTTTTC
>DJXC01000092.1 GCA_002449575.1 Ruminococcus sp. UBA7014 | reverse complement strand
ATATGTATTTCTCATGCTTCCTCACATCTATTTCTATGATATCACTTTTTTGCTCTTTTGTAAAGATACTGAACAGGCTCTTAGATTCATATTATTATCAATTGCGTTTTTAAATCTTGTCAGCTCTGTCATAAATTCACCTCATTATCCTGTTTATTTTATATCGAGCCTCTGTTTTTCAACAAGCTCTGCAAAATAGCCGCCTTTGGCAATCAATTCATCATAATTGCCATCTTCAATGATACTGCCCTTGTCAAGTACAAGGATTCTGTCACAATGCTGGATGGTAGAAAGTCTGTGTGCAATGACAATTCTTGTGCATCCCATCGCATCGAGTGCTTCACTGATTTGTTTTTGTGTTTTGTTATCCAATGCACTGGTAGCTTCATCGAACATGAGAATTTTCGGATTTGGAGCAATCGCACGGGCAATCATGATTCTTTGTTTCTGACCGCCGGAAATACCGCCCTGCCCCTCTGAAATGAGCGTCTGCATTCCCATCGGCATGGAACGGATATCTCCAGCAATACCAGCCTTTTCAGCAGCTTTCCAGGCATCATCAAGTGTCAAATGCGGTGCAGAAATCACAATATTGGAATAAATATCCCCCTGAAACAATCCGCCGCTCTGCATGACTGTGCCGATTTTTCTTCTCAGTGAATTCAAATCCAGTTTATTCAGGTCTTTACCGTCATAATAAATCGCACCTTTTTCAGGTTTTTCAAAACCCAACAACAAACGCATCAAAGTAGATTTTCCGCAGCCTGTTTTTCCGACAATAGCGACATATTCACCGGGTTTGATTTTCAATGACATATTATTGACGATATATGGAGAATTCTCATTATATCTGAAATAAATATTATTCAGTTCAATACCGCCGGAAATTTTTGTAACAATCTCTTTATTGTCTGCAACTTCCGGTTCTGTTTCCAGAAACGGCTTTGCCATTTCCAGAATCGGCTTGATTTTGCCGATAGCAAGAGCTGTTCCGGCAAGAGAATTAAACGCTCCCATTACTGCACCATATGCAGCGTGAAAAGCATAATAATTCGATTGGTCAATCTCACTTTGTACTGCCAGATAATACAGGACAATGTTAGAAATCAAACTGATTGCTATCGTGATAACACCATTAATTTTAATAAACATCGGCGGGGCATAAGCAAGTTCAGCTCCTTCACAATATAAATTCAGCCATCTTGCAAAGAAACGCTTTTCTGCACCTGCCAACTTGATTTTCTGGATACCGCTAATCATGCTGTAAGTCATACCAGATTCTTTTGCTCCGTTTTCCATCTGTTTCTTGCTGATTTGTATCTGCACCACAGATGAAATTGTACTGAATATGACTGTTGTTAAAATAATAATCAGCGAGGGAATCACAAGCACAGGGGCAAAACTAAATATCTGTGTAATATAAAGCAGCGATGTGATAGAAGAAAGTCCCGTTCCTACCAGCATTCCAAGTATCAGTTCACAAAGCTGATTTACAGATGAAGAGCGGCTTGTCAGTTCACCGGCACTGTATTTACGGAAGAAATTTGCTGGAAGTGTCATGATTCTCATCATCATGGCAGACTGGATTCCAACAGATGTTTTCATCTGTATTCTGGAATTAATCATTCCTTTGACAGAAGATAATAGCTGTGTAGAAATAGCTGTACATAACATACAAATAGCAATTGCTATTAACATATTTCTGTTGCCGTTTGATACAACAGGTCCTGTCAATGCTCTGGTAATGCGTGGCATCAGCATTCCGATTCCTGTTACGGCAAGCGTAGAAAGCACAATCAGGATACTGTCACTCAATGTGATACAATTTTTCATGTAGAGCAGCAAATCCGAAATTCCTATTTTTTTCTGCGGAAGCGGTTTATAAAAACAATAGGCTTTCCGTTCAAATAATTTTGCAGTTTCCTGTGTAATTTTGACTTTTTTGTTTGTCTTCCGGTCTGTGAAATAATATCCTTTCAATTTATCCGGAAGAAGTGCAACAGGTTCACCATTTTCTTTCTGATAGGCAAGAACTGAACCATACGCATCCTGAAACCAGTTGTCTTCCAGCAGAATCTGCCGTTTCATCAGCCCGTGAGGCCGAATGCAATAATCCAGCTGTTCTTCATGTTCCTTCAGATTTTTTGGAATTTCTACAGGCTTGAAGTGATAATATTTCAGAATATCGTCAATTGCTTGTTTTGTAATGATTCTGTCATCACTGAATTGTGTTGCCGTTCTTTCTCCGATGATAATGCCTGCGACACGGAAGAAAGAATCTTCAAACTGCTGTTGGTCGAGGTCTTTTCTCTGCTGAATTTGTCTTTCAAACCATCCCAAACTTTTCTCCTCCTTTACTCATTTGTGACCAACTCAGTGTAAGTCCCACCGAGTTTCATCAGTTCATCATGTGTCCCTCGTTCCACGACTTTTCCTTTGTCGAGTACAATAATTTCATCACAGTCACGAATGGTTGATAATCTGTGTGCAATGACAATACAAGTGATACCTCTGTCCTTGATTGCCTTAACCACGTCAGATTCTGTTTTGGCATCCAATGCACTGGTTGCTTCATCCAGAATAATAATAGACGGGTCTTGTGCAAGTACACGGGCAATTTCCATTCTTTGCCGCTGACCGCCGGAGAGGTCACGACCGCCAGAAGTAATCTGATATTGATAACCGCCTTCACGAGCCATAATATCTTCATGAATCTGTGCATCACGAGCGGCGAGAATCATTTCAAAATCTTTGACAGATTCATCCCACATCTTGATATTATCGGCAATTGTTCCTTCAAACAGTGTAATCTCCTGGTCAACGACTGCAATTGAACCTGTCATGACTGTACGATTAATTTCAGAACGTGTTTTTCCGTCAAAGAGGATTTCACCAGACCACGGATTGTATAAACCGGAAATC